>CALJSB010000086.1 GCA_937976305.1 uncultured Acidimicrobiales bacterium | reverse complement strand
CGTTCGGCGACCGCCTTCTGGGCCAGCAGCGCCTCGGGAATCGCATTGGGCGCTTCGAGGATGTCGTAGAAGGTCGTGATGCCCGAGCGCACCATCTCGGCGCATACGTAGTCGGTTGCCGCTTCGATCATTGGCGTATCGAGGGCATCTTCGACCTTGGGCCACCAGTAGTCCTCGAGGAAACTCCAGAACCCATCGGGGGCCGAGTCGACCGGGATCCCGTGGGCCAATGTGCCGTAGAGGTGGACGTGCGCGTTGACGAAGCCCGGCAGCAGAATCTGGCCCGCCCCATCGACAACGTCGTCATCAGGATGGGCTGCTCGCAACTCGTCATGAGCCCCGACCGCAGCGATCGACGAGCCGACAACTCGCACGCCCCATCCCTGACGAGGCGCGACATCAGCCGCCGTGATCAGCCAGTCGGGAAGGACAAGCGTCACGTCTGTTCGCGCAGACCGCGCTCACCTTGCAGCGCGTTCCACACCCGCTCTGGTGTAAACGGCAAGTCGTTGATGGCAACGCCGGTGGCCATGAGAATCGCGTTGCGGATGGCGGGGGCCACGCCGTCCTTGGGAATCTCAGCAACGGCCTTTGCCCCGAATGGGCCGGAGTCTTCCATGGTCTGGATGAGATACGTCTCGATTTGGGGCATCTCGTCGGCCCGATAGATCTTGTAGGGGCCGAGCGACGCATTGAGCATGCGGCCCGTGTCGTCGAACGCGAACTCCTCGCAGTGGCCATAGCCAAGCGCTTGCACCATGCCGCCCTCGACCTGGCCCGAGGCGGTGATCGGGTTGATCGCAACGCCGCAGTCCACAGCCATCACCATCTTGATCACCGCCACCTGCCCGGTGTCGACATCGACTTCGACCTCGACGAACTGGGCCGCAAACGGCGGCGGGCAATCGGGCGACACGTGTGACGCGGTGCCCATGATCTGTTCGTGATCGTTGACATGGAGCGAGTCGAGCGCGATCTCTTCGAGCGACACCGACGAGCCATCAGGGGCGTAGGCCCGCTTGTCTCGCAACTCGATCGAGCACGGCTCTTTCACGCCGAGAAGGGTGGCGGCTCGTTCCTTGAGACGATCACGCACTTTCTCGGCGGCCAGCTTGGCGGCCGTGCCCGAGATATAGGTCGTGCTCGACGCATAGGCGCCAGTGTCGAACGGAGTCACGTCGGTATCGGATGAATACACCTTGATGTCATCGAGCTCGACACCGAGCACCTCGGCGGCGATCTGACCAATGACCGTGTCGGCCCCCGTGCCGAGGTCGGTGGCCCCGATCAACATGTTGAATGAGCCGTCGTCGTTGATCTTGATCGAGCAGCCGCCCATGTCGAGGAAAGGGATAGCGGTCCCGTGCATGCAGAAGGCAAAGCCCAGACCTCGGCGAATGTTCGGCCGATCGGCCGGCGTCACCCACGCCGGATCATCCCGGCGATGCCATTCGATGGCCCGCATCCCCTGGCTGACGCACTCCTCGATGCCATTGGACGCGACCCTCGGATACTCATCGAGTTCTTCTTCGAGCACGGACTGCTCGCCGAGGTGCGGAGCGATGTTGAGCTCGTCGCCAACCTTCACCCAGTTCTTTCGTTTGAAGTCGATCGGGTCGATGCCGAGGCTTCGGGCGATGTCTTCCATGTGGGCTTCGAGAGCAAACTCGGCCTGTGGTGCCCCATAGCCCCGGTAGGCGCCGGGCACCGGAATGTTGCTGTAGACGACGTCGCAGTCGAACCGCTTGTTCGGGCAGTTGTACGACGTGAGGCCGCGCAGACCGGCCACGGTCTGCACCGTGTAGCCGTGGGTTCCGAACGGTCCGGTGTTACCGACCAGACGCATGTTCTGGGCGACCAGCTCGCCGTCCTCTGAGACGCCGGTGGTGTAGGTGATCGTTTGTGGATGACGGGTGCGGGACGAGACGAACTCTTCCTCGCGAGTGAGTTCGAGCTTCACCGGACGCCGCGTCGCGATGGCGAGATGGGCGACGATGTCTTCGATCAGCATCTCTTGCTTGGCGCCAAACCCACCGCCAATCCGAGGCTTGATCACCCGGACATCTTTGATCTCCATGCCGATGAGAGGAGCCAGCATGCGCCGGGTGTGGAACGGCACCTGCGTTGCGGTGCGCACCACCATGCGTTCGTCGGCATCGAGCCACGCCACCGAAATGTGATTCTCGATGGGCACCTGCTGCACCTGGTGCACCCGGAAGGTCTGTTCGAAGACGTGGTCGGCATCGGCCAGCGCCGCGTCAACATCGCCGCGCATCGCTTCGATGTGGTGAACGAGATTGCGACTCGAGTCGGCAATGTGTTCGGTGTCGTCTTCGTCGTGAATCACCGGGGCACCCGGGTCCATCGCCTCGAGTTCGTCGAAGACGGCGGGCAGCACCTCATACGTCACGTCGATCAAGCCCAGCGCTTCTTCGGCGATTTCGAGGGTTTCGGCGGCGACGGCGGCCACACGATCGCCAACGTGGCGCACCTTCGTGTCGAAGCTCACCTGATCATGAGGGTGCGGATTGGGCCAGCTCTGCCCGCCGGACGCGTACTTGATGCGGTTGATGTTCTTGTGGTGGATCACCGCATGCACACCGTCGAGGGCGAGCGCCGCGGCGTCATCGATGTCGACGATGTTCGCGTGAGCATGCGGGCTCCGCAGCACCTTGGCGACCAGCTGGTTTCGCTCGACGAAGTCGTCGGTAAAGGCCGGGTTGCCTTTCACGAGCTTGACCGCGTCAACCTTCACCTCGGGTTTGCCGACCACTGCCATCTCAGGCACATCCAGGCTCGGCACCAGTCGAGGCACGGCCTCAGACACCTCAGGCCGCGGACTCTCTGGGTCGTGTGGCGTCGGGTTGACGCCATCGGTCATGCGGGGCAGCACCAGCGGGCCAAAAGGTTCTGGGGTCTCACCTCGCATCAGAGCGGCAGCCCGCTTCACCGCCTCAACCGGTTTGAGGTAGGCCGTCTCGCGGTCGAGGATGCCGGAGAGCATGTCGCGAATGTCGTCTTCGCTGGGATCGGGATTTTCGAGCAGCATGGCCCACGTACCGAGGATCATCGCCGGAGCGGTGTAGCCCGACTGCATGGCACCGGTTGCGACGAACGCGGCTTGGATCGGATGCAGGTCAACCTTGTTGAACCACTCGAGAGTGACGATGTCGTGGCCGTCGGCCTGGGCCGCCAACATGCAGTCGGTGTTGACAAGGCGACCGTCAACGAGCACGGCAGACGCACCGGTCTCACCAGTGTCTGAGCCGTAGCGAACCGAGGTCATTCCCTCGCGCCGGAGCACGGCCATGAGGGTCTCAAACGGCTCGACCTCGAGCGTCAGCGCATTGTCGTTGAGGGTGATGTCGATCGTGATGGTCATGCCAGCTCTCCGACGACTCGAGTGGTGAGTGTTTGGGCGAGGTGCTTGCGGTAGGCGGTTGATCCTCTGAAGTCACCCGGCGGTTCGAGCCCGGCAATTGGGTCGGCCGGGTCGACAAGCGTTGGCGAGGGCGCCATGCCGGTGACGGCAACTCGAGTGTCGTCGTTGGCCCGCCGAGCGACCGCAGCCACGATGGGCGTATCAGCAGGTGTGCGGCCGGTCCCGGCGAAGGCAGTGCCGCCAACGCCGGTGGTGTCGAGCTCGATCGACACCGACGTGACAACCCGAGCGCCGACACACTCAGCCAGCGACTGATCGAGTGGCATTGGGTCGGACCCGTGCAGATGCACGATCGCACCGTGGACGAGCAGCCCAGCGAGCAGGACACTGTCTGCATCACCCAGGGCGACAGTTCCGCCAATCGTCGCCTGGTTGCGCAAGGTGCTCGGCAACTCCCGACGAGCCAGCTCGCGAACGAGCTCAGGCACCTCGGGGATGTCCGGATTCGTTGGCGTCGCCGTGCCGGCGAGATCTCCGAGCCGAACCATGGCCCCGATCATGAGCCGATCGCCGTCGATCGATACACCGTCGAGCCCGAGCGCCTGGAGGTCGACCAACTCGATGCCGGCCTCGGTTCGCACGCGGCCTTCGGGCACGGCGACGGTGCCGCCGCCGACAGCTCGGCGGCTCGGGTCGGCGAGTAACTCAGCTGCCTCATCGAGAGTTGTTGGACGGTGATACGCCAAGACGGACGGCACGGGCGAGCTCCTTGCACAAATGGTGTTCTCACCGTAGCTGTCCCTCTCGTGGAGCGTTTCACCCGATGTGACCGACGCAACGCGATGAACGTCAGACACCCGACATTCGAATCGCGGCGTCGGTTTTACGTTCGCCTCATACCCGAACGAGGAGAGACCAATGAGCGCAACAACCGGCTACAACACGAACGACGACACGAACCACGACACAAACGACGACACAAACGACGACAGAGCTTCGACGGAAGCGGCGACTCGCAACCGACCCGTTCGGATGAGCCTCCTTTTGTGCGCGATGTTCGCACTGCTTGCTTCAGCGTGTGGTGGGAGCTCCGAGGCAGCAGTCGGCGGAGTCGAGGCTGTCAGTTCTGGGGGCGGAGACGTCGACGTCACCAGCGATGACGACGAGTGTCCGTTCATTTCCACCGCGGCCGTGAGCGAGGCAACCGGCATCTCGGAATTCACAAAGGTCGACTTCCGGTATCAGTCGCGCGAATACATCTGCTCGTGGGAGACCACCGCCATCGGTCCGGCCGTCCACATGCTCGCCAAGAACGGAGGCAGTTGGCCCGCTGAGCGCCTGGACAACCCAACCATGTGGGGCGACAACCCCGGACACGACCATGTCGTCGACAGCATCGGACCGATGGGAGTCTTTCTCGAGGTCTGGACCGCCGACAAGAGCGCATCAAACTATGTGTACGGCGACCAGATCTACGCCGCCCGAGGCCCGTACACGGCCGATGAGTCGGGGAATCGCTACGCCGAGTTCATCATTGGCTGGTACGGCACGAATGACCCGTCGGAGTCGAACGACATCCTCCAACAGCTGCTCGACGCAACCGATGAGAACTACGTGGTGCAGACGTCGTAGCGCTCGCTGGGCAGCTCACTTCGATGGGCAGTCAGTTCGATAGAAACGCAATTCGATGGATGGAGGGTCGCTAGTACCCTTCATCCATCGAGTCCGTACCCGCACCGAACGATCGAGCTGCTGCGTTTCCGATTGGTAACGCAGTCACCGTCGAAGCACTCACCGAGGCGCCCTACGCCGTTTTGGCTCAGCTCCGCGTGCACGAGCCCGTGTCGTGGATTCCGGCCCTCGGATCGTGGATCGTCACCCGTCGCGATCTCGCCGTCGAGGCAATGCGTGATGCGGATGCCTTCACCGTCGACGACCCTCGCTTCTCGACCGGCGCCGTGATCGGCCAGTCGATGCTCTCGCTTGATGGCCCGGAGCACCAGCGCCACCGAGCCGCCTTTGCCGACCACTTCCGCCCGAAGATCGTACGTGAGCAGTTTGAGCTCGAGCTCACCCAAAAGGCAGAGGAGCTCGTGGCCGAACATCTCGGGGCCGGCTCGATCGAGTTTCGGAGCCAGCTGGCCGGCCCACTCGCCGTCGACACGATCACCAAGTTCCTCGGTCTCGCGAACGTCAACACCGACGACGTCTTGGATTGGTACGTCCATATCTCCGACGCCATCGTTGGCATCGCTCTGGGTCACCCCGTCTCGGCCGCAGGTACCAGGGCCATCGATGCCATCCACGAACGAGTGCAGGCAACCCTTGACGGCGGTGAGAGTCCACTTCTCAACGCCCTGGCATCAGAGGACTACCTCCGACCCGAAGAGCTGCCCACAGCGACGGCTGTCGTGATGTTTGGGGCCATCGAAACGTCGGAGGGGATGACCACCAATGCGCTGTGGCATCTCTTGAACCACCCAGACGTGCTCGGGGCTGTTCGCTCCGACCGTTCCCTCCTTTCCGCAGTGGTCGAGGAATCACTCAGGCTCGAGCCTGCTGCCGCAGTCGTCGATCGCTACACCACACGAGATGTTGAGCTGGGCGACGTCACGATTCCCGAGCGAGACATGGTGACGATCTCGTTGCTCGGAGCCAACCGCGATCCCGACGTGTTCCCCGAGCCCGATCGATTCGACATCACCCGCACCAACCTCAACCAACACGTGACCTTTCTGCAAGGGCCGCACGGCTGTCTGGGCCTCCACCTCGCTCGGCTCGAGACTCTGGCCGCGCTCGCCGCCGTGCTCGACCGATTGCCGACCACTCTGGCGCTCGACGAGTCCCGCACGTCCTCTCCAAACGGGCTGATCTTTCGGAAGTCGGCAAACGTGACGGCCACCTGGCTGGACTGACCATGCCGCGTGGGCCAGCATCAGCCCGTGCTCATTTCTGAACTGTTTGACGTATCCGGCAAAGTGGCCATTGTGACGGGAGGATCCCGCGGCATCGGCGAGATGATCGCCGAGGGTCTGGTCAAGAACGGGGTGAAGACCTACATCACGTCCCGCAAGGCCGGCGATTGTGATGCGACGGCGGCCCGGCTCAGCGAGTTCGGCGAGTGCATCTCGATCCCGGCTGATCTGGCCAGCACCGAAGGCCTCGAAGCGTTCACCTCAGCCTTCACTGCCGCTGAGGACAAGCTGCACATCCTCGTCAACAACGCGGGCGCAGCGTGGGGTGCGCCTCTCGGTGAGTTTCCCGAGGCGGGATTCGACAAGGTGATGAACATCAACGTGCGGGCACCGTTCATGCTGAGCCAGGCCCTTCTCCCCCAGCTCAAGGCGGCCGCATCTGCCGATGATCCGGGTCGCATCATCATGACCGGGTCGATCGACGGCATCCGCGTACCGTTCGGCGACAACTTCTCGTATTCCGCGTCCAAAGCCGGCATTCACATGCTCGCCCGACACCTCGCTCACTTTGTCGTCAAGGACCACATCACGGTGAACACCGTGGCGCCCGGTCCCTTCGAGTCGAAGATGATGGGTTACATGCTCGACGATCCGGAGCGTCGCAAGATGGTCGAATCGTCCGTACCACGCCGCCGCATCGGCACCCCCGAAGACGTCGCCGGGACGGTGATCTTTCTCGCCAGTCGCGCCGGCGCGTTCATGACCGGCAACGTCCTACCGCTCGACGGTGGCATCAGCACCCACGGCTAACGCCGTTCGCTTCGCTGTGATGATGGTGGTGTGGTCTTCCCGGTCCGATGTGACTCTTCGCTTCGCTGGCCTTGTGCCTTTAGTGAGATCTGTCCATCGGGTCCGGGAAGACTTCGCTGGCACGCGTCGTCGAGCATGAACGTGACCTGATAGGAGCTTGGACTAGAAGCCCCGTCACAGTGCTGTCCGTCTCTTGATGGTGCCTGCCAACCCAAAACAACGAAAGGGATGGCAATGCAAACACTGTCAGAAACCTCGACCGAGGTCACGCTCGGGATCGACACACATCGAGATGTTCATGTCGTAGCGGTACTTGACGCGATCGGCCGAACCATCGAAACCTCAGAGTTCAGTGCTGACGCAGTCGGCTATCGCAACTTGTTGTGTTGGGCCAGATCGTTTGGCTCGATCAGCCGAGCAGGAATTGAGGGGACCGGTTCTTGGGGAGCGGGCCTGACTCGTTACATGTCTGCCCAGGGTGTCGGGGTCGTTGAGGTGAACCGGGTGAACCGTCAGCATCGCCGGCGTCACGGCAAGTCCGATATTGCTGATGCTGTCGCTGCTGGCAGAGCGGCCCAGTCCGGTGAAGCTCAAAGCACGCCTCGTGGTCGTTCCGGTGCTGTTGAAGGTCTACGAACCAACCGGGTGGCCCGCCGTTCAGCGGTGAAAGCCAGAACTCAGGCCATCAACCAGCTCCGATCACTCATCGTCACTGCGCCCGAAGTGCTGCATTCACGGTTGAACGCGATGAGTGTCAACGAGATTGTCGACGTGTGCCGCAGGTTTCGTGTCAACGGGGATGACGAAACAAACACGACAAAACATGCCATGAAATCTCTAGCTCGCAGGATCGTCTTCTTAAACGATGAGATCGCCGAGCTCGAGATGACACGTCAACGACTTGTCGACAGCGCTGCCCCTCCAGAACTGCTCGCCGAGCACGGTGTCGGCCCCCAGGTCGCTGCTGACTTGTTGATTACGTTCGGTTCGAACCCCGGGCGGGTTCGAACCGACGCAGCGTTTGCAGCGTTGTGTGGAGTGTCAGCAGTTGACGCTTCAAGCGGACGCCAACATCGGCACCGATTGAATCGTGGCGGTGACCGCCAAGCAAACAATGCGTTGTGGCGGATCGTTACCGTTCGCATGTCGAGCCACCCTGAAACGCAGGCCTACGTGGCTGATCGGATAGCTCAAGGCAAAACCAAACGAGAAGCGATCCGCAGTCTCAAACGATACGTAGCCCGACACATCTGGCGCATCCTTCAACACCACCCACCACGACTTGACCACCTATAGGAGCATCTCACTAACCGAGTTGCTCGCTGACGCTCACAACTCGCCGCGTGACGTTCCAGATCTCACCCCTACGAGGGCCGGAGGCCGAGGTACACCTCAGGCGAGGACTCGGAGCGAAGCGACGCCGCAGCAGAGGTGTGCGTCGACCGCAGGCCCGGACACCGCATGACGTTTTGACCCCTATGGGGTGGTGGGGGTGTTGGCGAAGCCGTTGATCATGAAGTCGCAGAAACTGTCGACGAGCTCGGCTGTTTCGGTGAACTTGGTGTCTTGGTGATAGGCCACGCTGTCGAGATTCGGCGACAGGATCACCAGCCCCTGCACGGCCGACCAACAAAAGGTTGCGGCCTGGTCGACGTCGAGGTTTGGGTTGAGCTGGTCGCGCACCATCTCGATCGTTCCTGACAGCGCCTCGTACGCCCGGACAGATGCGGTCAGGAGCGCCTCATCTTCGGTATCGAAGAGATCTCGTTGCAGCATCACGGCAAAGTGGCCGGGGTATTCGAACGCGATCCGGATGTAGGCCTGGCCGCATCTCCGCAGCCGTTCCTTGGCGTCGTCTACTCCGTCGATGGCAGATGACATCTCATCGGCGAGGCGTTCGTACCCCTCTGCTGCCACCGCGGTGAGTAGTCCCCGCACGTCGCCGAAGTGATGGGCCGGCGCGGCATGGGAAACGCCAGCCTGGCGAGCGACCTGCCGCAGGCTGAACCCCGAGGTTCCCTTTTCACCGATCAGTTCGACCGTTGCCGCCCTGAGGGCGGCCGGCAAATCGCCGTGGTGATAGGTGGTCATTGCCACAACCCTAGATCTTGACAGTGTCCAACGCAATCTTTACAGTGCCAACTTGACACTGCAAACTTGACAGTGCCAACTCGACCAACAGTCACCCAAAACGGCTCCGCACAGCCGTTTTCGCCCACCTGAGGGGAATCCAGAATGTCTCATCGTCTCTTTGCCCAGCTCGATCGGCACGCCGTTCGAGCGTTCGCACTCATTGGTGTTGTCACCGCGCTGCTTGCCATCCCATTCCTCACAATGGCACCGTCAGAGTCGGCATCCACTGAGCCCGGCGGCGCCGTCTTCGAAGCTCGCGATCTGGTCGACGAGTCGTTTGTCTCCTCGATTCGCCAAGGTCTGTTCATCGTCGAGTCAGATGACGGCGACATGCTCGCCGCCGGTCCGATGCAAGCACTTGTGCAAGCGTCGGATGCCCTACGCAACAACGACGAGATCGGGCCGGCGCTCGCCCAGTTCTTCGAACCTGAGACAGGCACCGAGGTGCACGGGGCCTTCAGCTTCGCCGAGCTGGTCGCCGCAGAGCTGGCGAGCAACGACATCGACCTCGCCGCCGCAACCGACGCGCAGGTGAAGCAGGCCGGCGCCGATCTCATCGGCCGCTACGGCGAGACAAACCCGCTCCTCGGGTTGTCCACCCAATCGTCTGTCGATGCTGACGGCACCTGGACGATTCCCGCCATCACCGTGAGCGTGTTTTCGAACAACGACGTGCTGGGCCTCGGCAACAGCTCGGTCACGCTCGGCGGCGACACCGCAGGCGAAGAGTACGACCGCAGCCTGCAAACGGTCCTTAGAACCGCACCAGACATGCAGGTGCACGGTGTGGCGATCGACGTCAACTTGACCTCGCAGGAACAAGGTGCCGTCGCTGGGCCGTTCATCGGGTTCACGATTCTCGCCGTCTTGGTCATTGTCGGACTGACCTTCCGCAGCTACTGGGTCGTCGCCACCGTCAGCGTCGCCCTCATCACCCTGATCATCTGGCTGAAGGGCATTTCGAACCTGCTCGGCCTCAAGGACGATCTGGTCCTGTCGCTCATCGTGCCGATTGCGATGATCTCCTTTGGCGTGGACTTCGCCATCCACTCGATCGGGCGGTATCGAGAAGAGCGGGCCGCGGGCATCGAAGCACGCCCCGCCTACCGGGCCAGCATGCCGGCGGTGACCGGAGCACTCGTGCTTGCTCTGGCGTCCGGTGTTGCCGCCTTCCTTGCCAACGTCGTGGCTGGAATCGAGTCGATCATTCAGTTCGGCGTCGGTGCTGCTGTTGCGCTGACTGGGGCCTATCTGTTGCTCGGCGTGGTCTCTCCGCTCGCGATCGCCCGCATCGAAGCCGCCGTGCCCGCGCCACTGCCGGGCCTTCGCTCGTCGAGTGCCCGAACGCTCGCTTCGCTCGGTGTTGCGTCACTCACCATGGCAACGGTTCTCATGCTCGTCTTTGTTCTGCCGTGGCTTGGCATCGTGCTTGCGTTGGTCACAACAGTTGTCGGCCTCATCGTTCCCTTCGGCGTTCAGCGTCGCAAGCTCACTTCAATCAGTCAGCAGGCTGCGGGGTCAGTTCCCGTTGCTGAGGCCGCTTCGAGTCTCGCTGCGCCCCTTGGTCGCCTCATGGCCGGATTGGCCCGCCAACGCTGGATCGTGTTGCCCGTAGCGCTCGCCATCTCGGGCGCCGCTGGCGTGCTCGCCGCTCGCGTGCCTGCCGAGTTCGACGTCAACGACTTCTTCGCCGCCGACACCGACTTCGTCATCGGCCTTGACCAGGTCGACAAACACATCGGCGAACGATCAGGCGAACCAGCCCTGATCTACATCGAAGGCAGCTTGACCGATCCAACCGCGCTGTCGACTCTGCAAAGCCGGCTCTCAGAACTACGGGCGATCGACTCAGATGTGCTCGCCCGGAACGACGGCGACACAATCGTCGAGGCGCCGCTCTTCGACGTCTTCGATGCGACCTGGCAGTCGCCCATCATGGCCGACATCGTCGCCAGCCAGACCGGTGTTGCCCTCACCGATGACAACGACGACAACATCCCAGACAGCGTCGACCAAATCGAAGCCCTGTTCTCGATTGCCGGACAAATGGGCGTGCCGCTCGACAGCGATCGCCTGTTGCTGACCCCAGACGATGTGAACACCGCAGCCTCATTCGAGGCTGCGAGTGCGGACCGCACGACCTTCGAGCTTGCTCTGGTCGACAGCCGCAATCAGGCATCGGTCACCAGAGCTCGCGAAACCCTTGAACCGATTGCCGCCCAGATCAGCTCCGACTTCGGGGGATCGTTCGTGCAGGTCACCGGTGGGCCATTCGTCCGTGAGGCCTCACTCGATGCGACCAACAACGCTCTTCAAACTTCGCTGCCCATTGCGATCGTCCTGTGCTTTCTGGTGGCTGCCGCCGCCCTGCGCTCGGTTCGCTACGGGCTCGCGAGCATCGTGCCAATTCTGATGGTGGTGACGTGGCTGTATGCCTTCATGGAGCTCGCCGGCTACAGCATCAACTTGGTCACGGCGACCATCGCCGCCGTCTCCGTTGGCATCGGCATTGACTTCGCCATCCACTTGATCGCCCGCTACCGAGAAGAACTCGACCGGTTGGGTCGACGGACCGACGCGATCGAAGCTGCGGGGCAAGGAACCGGTGTCGCCTTGGTCGCCTCGGCCATCAGCTCGTCGATCGGTTTCGGAATCCTGGCCCTCGCCCCGATGCCGCTGTTTGCCGCCTATGGCTTACTCACCGCGTTGATGATTCTCATGGCGTTGACCGCAACTCTGCTGGTTCTGCCGAGCGTGCTGATGTTCGTGACAACCGATGAGTCGAGACAGGGAGGATCCAGTGACCGGCCGACACAGCCCGCTCGCATCGACCTTCGCGGCGAGAGCCCCTCAAGTCTTGGGGCCACGGACCGACTGAACAGACATGGCAGGCGACAAGTGGCAGGAACTGAATAGTGGGCCAGACCGAATCGGTCAGCCAGCGCAGACCCCACGGCCTCAGCCGCTGGCAGAACCGCCACAGCAGCCACAACAGCGTGACACAGGCCTCTCCACCGCCGCGAAGGCGGGCTTCACCGCTGCAGCCATCGCTGTGCTCGGCGTGAGTGGGTTCATCGCCTTCGGCGGCGGCGAATCCGATACCGACACCAGCTCTGACGCCACAGCGACGGACACGGTGCTTCAGAACGACGTCGCAGAGAACGAACAGGCAGAGGGCGACTCGGCTGGCGACGTCGAGAGTGGCGAACTCGCCTTCACCGAAGACGACGACTCTGTTAGCGAGACTGACCCTGCCACCACGGACGACGTCACATCCGAAGACGTCGATTCGCAAGAAAACTCGAGCGAAGACGTCACGACGAACGATGAGAATGAGGTGGACTCCGACAACTCCTCGGCCGCCAACCTCGACGACCCCGACTCGCCACTCTCGCCGCCCGGAGCTCCAACCAACCACTCGATCCTCGCGAACGGCAAGCTCTATCTACGCGGGACGCTCCCGTCCCAGGAGATTGCAGACGCCATCACCGCAGCCGTCGTGCCGGTCATGGGCGGGGAAGACAACGTCGTCAACCAATACGCGATCGATCCGAGCGTCGACTTCACACCGGGTCAGTCGACTCCGACCTATGTGGCCGACGCGGTGCTGTTTCAAACCAACAGCGCAGAAATCGATCCGCAGTTCTTCCCCTTGCTCCAACTCGGCGTCGTCCTGCTTCAGCTCCAGCCAAACGTCACGAACGAGGCCATCGGACACACCGACAGCCAGGGTGATGATGCGGCGAACCTACGGCTCTCACAGGCCCGCGTGGATGCCTGGCAAGCGTGGATGGTGTCACAGGGAATCGACCCCGCTCGCTTGACCGCTACCGGGAAGGGCGAGACCGAGCCCCGAGTGAGCAACAACACCGAAGAGGGTCGTCAACTCAATCGTCGGCTCGAGTTCATCATCACCGGCTTCGAATTCTGATCGAAAAGGCAGTTGGTGGAGCACCAGTTCTGTCAGAGCACTGGTTCTACTAAAGAGCAGTACCGTCGAGATCGACCTTTGCGTTTCGCTTGTCGCGTCGACGGAGCGTTGTCTCGCGGTGGGCAACTCGCCAGCCCTCATCGGTCTTGACGACACGGTCGTAATACGACGCAGTACCCGTCTTGCCTTTTCCGAGTAGCGCCACGATTCGAAACCGTAACTCGACGTCGTCCCCGAGGTCGTCCACATAGATGTTGGTCATCATGTGGGTGCGAGGATGAGCGGCTTCTTCTTCCATGAAGGCAACGATGTCGTCGATCCCATCGAGCACTCGAGAACCCACGCCGGTCAGATCAAAGACAGCATCGGGGGTGAAGATGCGACGCAGCTTGTCCCAATTGCGATCGTCGATCGCGTCGCCGTAACGCCCCGGAATCTCCATGATGTCGAGCCGGTCTTCGAGGGTGAGCGCCATGAGCGGACACTACGACACGAACACCGCGATGGCATCATGAACGGGCCAGCGACTGCTTCGATCGCGACCGCGTTCAGTTGGTCAGGCGGCTGGAGATCCCGGCTGCCGTGAACACTCGGCGGGCGGCCGCTCCCGCATCGATCCGCACCTGGGCCTCGTCGGCGAAGGTGATCTCCCTGTCATCGATCAGCACTCGGCCATCGACAATCGAGTGCGTCAGGTTGGCGGGCATGGCGTTGAACACGAGGGCGCTCACTACACGGTGGACGGGCGCAGCAAAGACCGAGTCGAGATCGACCACGATCACGTCAGCCTTCGCTCCCGCGCTCAGCACACCGGTCGACTCGCCCAGGCCAGCGGCAACAGCACCGCCCCGGCACGCCATTCGTATGGCGTCTTCAGGCTGCAACGCCATGGCGTCGAGGCGGCCGATCTTTTGCAGCAGCACGGTCGCCTTCAGCACCTCGAACATGTCTTGGCGGTTGTTCGATCCGGGGCCATCACTGGCGAGTGCAACATCGATGCCGCGATCGAGCATGTCGACGACGCGAGGGATTCCGGACGCCAAGTACATGTTCGACACTGGGCAATGGACGACCACCGCACCTCGTTCGGCGATGAGATCGAGTTCGTTGTCGTCGAGCCACACGCTGTGGGCGAGTTGAAGGTCAGGACCGAGCGCTCCGAGCTGTTCAAGCCACTCGACGTGTCTCGTCCCCCGCTCTTCGAGATTCATCTCAACCTCAACGGCGGTTTCGGCGCAGTGAATGTGCGTACCGACTCCCCACTCGCGAGCCTGCTGGATCGTTGCCCGCATGGCCTCGTCGCTACAGCCCCAGGGGATCAACGGCGCCAACTCGATGCGAATTCGACCATCGGCGGCACCGTGCCAGCGATCGCGCACGCGCTCGGTTCGTTCGAGCGTGACCGCGGTGGTCTCAGTCATGGCTGGTTCGTAATTGCGGTCAGCCCAACCCCGAGCCAGGAGAAAGCGGACGCCCGTGGCCGCGGCCGCGGTTGCGATGGCATTGTCGATCTGATCGTTGCCGTCATCGCCCGTGAGGTGCACGTATTGGTGGTCGATGATCGACGTTGCCCCGCCTCGTAGGTTCTCGATCATCCCGACGAGCGCAGCAAGGTGCGCAGCTTCGGGGTCGAGATGGACAGCTCCCGGCCAGATGCAATCGCTGATCCAATCGAGCAGCGGCTTGTCGTCGGCGAGCCCGCGAAAGAACGTCTGGAAGAGATGCGTGTGGGCGTTGGTCATTCCGGGCATGACGGCTCGACCGGCGACATCGATCACCCGTCCGGCGGATGCCTTTACGTCAGCTGGTGCCGGACCTTCTCCAACCGCAACCACGACATCGCCCACGATGTGCACCCAACCTGGGTCGTGGATCGTGAAGTCGTCGTCGACCGTCACGATGGCTCCGCCGTCGAGCACGAGACCGCCCGCTGGCCGATCGGGCAACGCGAAGGCTGAGGTCATACCGGGAACCAATCGGCGAAGGCGTCGACCACGGGCTTGATGTCGTCCATGATCGGGTACAGGATCGGGCAGGTCACGCCTGCGTCGATGTATTCGGCAACCTTGGCTTGGCACTCCGCTGTCGTACCGACGGCCATCAGGCGGCGCACGAGATCGTCGGGAATGAGGTGCGCAGCCTTGCGGTAGTCGGCTTCGGTTGCCGGCCAACCGACAACCTCTTGCACTCTTGCCACGAGCTCGGGGTCGGCCCCGGACGCCTTCATGATGTGGGGCTCGGTGCCGAGGTAGTAGGCCACCAACGACTTGCCAGTCATCACCGCCTCGGCTGGATCATCATCGCTCAACGAGCACACGAGCAGCTCGGGACGATCGACATCGTCGAGGGTCTTGCCCGCACGCTCAGCTCCGACTCTCACCCGCTCGACCGCATCTCGGATGTAGTCGGTCGACACGACGTAGTTGAGGACAGGACCATCACAGATCTCGCCGCTCAGCTCGAGCATCTTTGGCCCCGTGGCGCCGATGTAGATCGGAATATCGCGGGGCGAGGCGTCGCCGTAGGCGACATCGAGACGGACTCGATCGAGCTGCACGAACTCGCCGTCGTAGCTGACTTCCTCCATCGTGAAGAGCTGGCGGATCGCCTCGATGTTTTCGCGCATGGCCGTGAGTGGCTTGCGCCGATCAGCACCAACACGGCTTGCGATTGGCTCCCACCACGCACCGAGCCCGAGCATCACTCGGCTCTCGCCATCGGCCGTGAGGCCACCCAGCTCCCACATCGTGCTCCAGGTCGCAGCGATCACGGCCGGATTCCGGGTGTAGATCGGCAGCACGCCAGAACCGATCTTGAGCCGGCTGGTTTCGGTGAGCAAGGCACTGATCATCACGACGCAGTCACGGGCAAGCCGGGTGTCGGCCTGCCAGATCTCGCTGAACCCCTTGGCTTCGGCGTACTTCGCCAGCTCGAGCTCGTAGCGAATGTCGTGCTTGTCTTGCAGATACAACGCCATCCGGCGCGGCTGATCAGTCATCGAGCTGGGGCAGAACCCCTTCGGCCAATCGGTGGAGCTGCTCTCCGACCTTGTCGTAGCTGTCGCCGGGCATGCCGGGGAAGATCGTGAGGTTCTCGACCCCGCCGAGGTAGTCGCGATACCAATCGATTTGCTCGGCGACCTCGTCAGCGGTGCCGACCAACCACACTTTGTTCTCGAGCGATTCCTCCAGGCTCGGAATCAGTCCGGCTTGGGCCGGCTTTCCACCCTCGCCCATGTAGCCCTTGCTCCAGCCGTAGGGCCCGAGGAACTTCCAGAACTCGTCGTGTCCATTGCGAACCGACTCGATCGCCTTCTCGCGTGAGTCTTCGATGCAGGTGTTGACCACGAGCATCCTCTTCTCCCCCGGGGCCAGCTCGGTGCCATGTGTCTCGTTGTAGAGCTCGGCGTAGCGATCCCAGAAGGTCTTCATGAACGAGTAGTGCTTGAGCCACATCACGCCACCCCAACCCTTGCGCGGCACCGATTCAAGTGTGGGAGGCGAGGTGATGGCCTGCCAGGTCTCGTAGGGGTACAGCGGCCGGGGCAACAAGCTCAGCTCTTCGACGAAACCACCGCGGTCGGGAATCCCCGCCACCGGATAGTCGAAGATCTCGCCGTGGTAGCTGAAGCTGTCGTTGTCGAGAGCGATGTGCACGACCTCGACTGCTTCGTCGAACTGCTTGCGGTTGATCTCGTCGGCTGCCGCTGAGTCGGGGTTGTCGAAGCTGCCGATCTTGGTGCCCAGGTTCTCTGCCTCCCGGGGAACGGTACCTCTGGCGATGCCGAGCACGCCGCGCCCGCCCGAGACGTTGTGGAGCGTGGCAAAGTCCTCAGCGAGTTTGAGCGGATGCCACTGGCCGACGACATTGAACATCGTGCCAATCCGGACGTTCTGGGTTCGCTCGGCCAGGATCGCCCCGGTCATCAAACCGTTCGGGACGACCTCGTATCCCTCGTATTGGAAGTGGTGCTCGGTGAGCCAAAACGAGTCGAAACCGAGCTTGTCGGTGAGCACGCCCATGTCCAAGATGCGTTCAGTTGCGTGCCACACCTCTTTGTGGCCGTAACGACGATCGGTCGGAGCCGGTGCACCGGCTCCGGCATCGTCCATCTCGACCCCACCGAACAAGAAGATCCCAGTGCGCATGCTGCGACTCTAGAGCGGCCGACGACGATGGTCCCGATCGAATGTTTCTGCAGCGTGAACCTGTGGCCCACGGATGCAGGCTTTCTGAACGAATCCCCATACGATCTTCAGCAGTCTTGAAGCTTGCGGAGAAGGGGCTTACGTGACAGACATTGCCGTCAGGTCGCTGTCGTTTGACGACATTGGCATGACGTTCCCCGATGGAACTGAGACCCTCCGGAATATCAGCTTTAACGTGGCGCGCGAGGAGTTCGTCACCGTCGTCGGGCCATCAGGTTGCGGCAAATCAACCCTTCTCAAGATTGCTTCTGGCCTGCTCGAACCAACGGCTGGCACCGTCAACGTCGATCGCGATCGACTCGGCTACGTCTTTCAGGACGCAACACTGCTGCCCTGGCGAACGGTCATGGGCAACGTCGAGCTGCTTGCCGAGCTACACGACATGGACGCTGCCACTCGACGCAATCTTTCTCAGAAAGCCATCGACCTCGTTGGCCTCAGCGGATTCGAGAACCACTACCCCAAGTCGTTGTCCGGTGGCATGAAGATGCGGGCGTCGCTGGCTCGAACTCTCACACTCGAACCACCGGTGTTTCTCTTCGATGAGCCGTTCGGCGCAGTCGACGAGATCACTCGCGAGCACCTCAACGACGAAACGCAGCGCTTGTTTCTGCGTGAGGGATTTGCCGGATTGTTCATCACCCACTCGATCAGCGAAGCCGTGTTCATGAGCACACGAGTGCTCGTGATGTCATCGCGACCAGGCCAGATCGTCGCCGAGTTCGAGATTCCATTCGATTACCCCCGCCATCCCGACCTACGTTTCGACCCCGAGTTCGCTCGCCTCAGTGGTGAGATCTCACACGCACTTCGTGGAGGCCACACATGACGACAATCGACTCGTCGACCGACATCGACGACAACTCCCTTGAGGTCGACCAGGGCCGGCCGAAAGGCCGCGACGACCAACTCATCGAGGGTCCGAAGAAATCGCGAGAATCATTTTCCAAGACGCTGTTGCCACCGATCCTGTTCGGCAGCTTCCTTGTTGGCATCTGGTACTTCATCTCCTACGTGCTCCTCGAGGAGTCGCGACGGTTCTTGCTCCGCCCACCACACCAGGTGATCAACGTTGCCTTCCTGGATCGGGATGCGCTTTTTGAGCTCCTCGACGGACTGTGGTCGAGCACGAAGGTGGCTGCCTTTGGACTTGGCATCGCCATTCTGATCGGCTTCTTTCTGGCCATCATCATGAGCCAAACCAAGATCATCGAGCGGGCCCTCTTCCCCTACCTCGTCACCCTGCAGGCGATCCCGATTCTCGCTCTCGTCCCAATGATCGTCTTCTGGTTCGGCAGCGGTCAGACCAGCCGCATTGTCGTGTGCGTGATCATCGCCGTGTTCCCCCTCATCGTGAACACGCTCTTCGGTCTGCACTCCGCAGAAAAGGGCATGCACGACCTCTTCACGCTCCACCACGCCAGTCGGCTCACGCGCATGCGCAAGCTGATGTTCCCCGCCGCGCTGCCTGCCATTTTCGCCGGCCTGCGGATCTCAGCTGGTCTGTCAGTCATCGGCGCAATCGTCGGCGACTTCTTCTTCGGTCGAGGCGAAGTCGGTATCGGCCAGCTCGTCCGCAAGTACGCCAACCAGCTCCAGGGTGAGGAGTTGCTGGGCTCAGTGATTCTCTCATCGGCCCTCGGTGTCACGGTCTTCCTGGTCTTCACCAAGCTGCAAGACGTCATGATCGGCAAGTGGTACGAGGCCGGAAGCAACCAACCCGATTCCTGAGCGAAACGCTCCCGAAACATCGACCAGCCCATGCTGGCGGTGGTCTAGTTCGACCCGCAAAACACTTCCCTGGGGAGGGGACATGAAAAACAACAACCTTCTACGACTCTTGGCGATGCTCTTTGCCTTCACGCTGATAGCTGCAGCCTGCGGTGGTGACTCCGACGACGATGCTGCGTCAGACAGTGGCTCTTCGAGCGAAGACAGCGGCGATGACGACGCCATGGAAGACGACGAAGATGCCATGGAAGACGATGAAATGGAGGACGCTGACCACGCAGACATCGCTGCGGTCTGTCCGAGCCCCCTCATCATCCAAACCGACTGGTTCCCCGAGTCTGAGCACGGCATGCTCTACGAGCTGCTCGGCGACGGCTACACCGTCGATGTCGAAAACCTGATCACCACTGGCCCTCTGGTCTCTGGTGGCGTTGAGCTCGGCATCGATTTTGAGATTCGCGCCGGCGGCCCAGCCATTGGCTTCCAGCCGACGGCAACGGTGATGTACACCGAAGACGAGATCCACCTGTCGTATACGAACACCGAGGCCCAAGCCACGCAGTTCGCTGACACGCCGCTGATCGCCGTGATGGCTCCGCTCGAAATCAACCCGCAGATGGTGATGTGGGATCCCGAGACCTACCCAGACGTCGAGTCGATTGCTGACCTCGGCGAAGCCGGTGTTGTGGTCAACGTGTTTGGTGGCGGCGAGTGGGCTCCGGCCTTCGTGGCAGCCGGCACCCTCAGCGAGGACCAGGTCGACCCATCTTACGACGGGTCACCGGCCCGATTCATCGCCGAAGGCGGCGCCATCGCCCAGCAGGGCTTCGCATCGGCCGAGCCGTTCAACTACGAGAACGTGTTCGAAGAGTGGGGCAAGCCGGTCGAGCTGGAGCTCCTCCACGACGCTGGTTTCGAGGTGTACGCCGCTCAGATCTCGGTCCGGGCCGCTGAACTCGAAGAGCTTTCGCCATGCCTCACCGAAATGGTGCCGATCATGCAGCAGGCCGCCGTCGAC
The DNA here is from genome assembly GCA_937976305.1 of uncultured Acidimicrobiales bacterium. Lineage (GTDB taxonomy): Bacteria > Actinomycetota > Acidimicrobiia > Acidimicrobiales > SZUA-35 > CALEWY01. The sequence goes on along the minus strand of CALJSB010000086.1, from coordinate 46,634 downwards.
TACACCAACGATCCAGCCGAGACCAACGGAGTGATCGTTGACATCGTCGAGCAGCTCGATGCTGGCTGGGTCTACAGCGCCGAGCTCGCCGACTTCTCGATCGCCAAGCAGATCGAGCTCGGACTCGTCGGCAACGGTGACGACTCAACGCTCGGCAACATCGACGGCGATCGCGTGCAGCGAGTTCTCGACTCGATGACGGCCGCTGGCTCCGAGGTTGTCGTCACCGATGCATCAGAACTCTTCACCAACGAGTTCATCGACGACAGCATCGGCCTCTAGCCAACACCACCCAACTCAAGTTCATCCCGTTCTGGAGTCTCCCACCGTCGTTTCAGACGCTGAGGGCCTCCAGTTCGGAACCACTCCTTCGTTCTGGAGGCTTGTACCGGCGTTTCCGCCGGTGGGAGCCTCCAGTTCGGCGTTTTCCGGGCGACGTTTGGCGGGCGACGTTTTGCGGGGCGGGGGTACTACAAGGCGGCGAGTCGGGTGGCGATCGACTCGAGGGACGCTCGGTCGACGGGTTGTTTCACCACAAGCGTGCGCCGATCGACACCGAGTTCGACCCAGCGATCGACCTCGCCTCCGAGGGGGTGATCAACATCGAGATCGTCATGGATGCTGATCTCGAATTGGCGTCCGTTGGTCGCAGCTCGAGCCCATGTCACGAGATCTTCCGTTTCGGGTGTGACCCGAAGGTTGAGGCCATCGGCGTGCTCGCACGCCAGCTCAGTCGTCGTGCGACCGCTGGCCCCGACGATGATCGGCACGATGGGTTCGGGGCCGACGACCCCATCGAGGCCTCGCATCTGCACGAACTCGCCGTCGTAGTCGCCACCGCCCGCCCAGATCAGCCGAACTGACTCAATGGTCTCAATGAGGTGACGCCGGCGCCCGGCGGCGTGGGTGAGCTCTCGCCCGATGGCGGTTTGCTCGCCCGCGAACCTCGACCCGGGGGCAGCGCCACTCCCGATCCCGAGCACAGCTCTACCCCCTGCCATGGATTGCAAGGTGGAAGCAGCGGAGGCCAGCTGGGCGGGGTGACGGTTGACCATGTTGGCCACGAGCGGGCCAACCCTGACCCTCGTCGTTGCGGCCGCAAACCCGCCGAGCAACGTGAACGGATCGCGTGACCAGGGACGGCCGAGCATCGAACCACTGAAGTGATCGAGGGTCCAGACTCCATCGAAGCCGAGCCGGTCGGCGAGGCCAGCGATCTCGACGAGCTCGGCGCCGTCGGCCGCAAAGGGGCTGAGCACCAAGTCGGTCGAAATGCTCCTGGTCGCATCGCTACCGGCTGCATTGCCGTCAGGTGTCGCCACCGGTTCAGGTTGGCCTGTTGACATGTGAGATCTCGTCCGAGGAGGCAACGAGCGTGCCGGCCCGGAAGACCCGACGCGACATCGGTGCGTCCGCAATGGCACCCCGAACCGATGGAGCGTCGATCGCAAGAAGATCAGCCGGCGAACCAACCTCGACAGACACCGCCGGCAGGCCAAGGGCCGTTCGCACGTTGGCCGACACCATGGCAAAGGCCTCGTCGGGCAGTTGGTGTCCGGCCATAACCATCAGCGCAGCCGTTTCGAGCGGATCGCTCCGGCCCACGAGGTTGAACGGGTCCTGCACGTTGTCGCCACCGGCAGCAACGTTGACCCCTGCTTCTTGCAACGCAGCCACTGCGGTGAGCGCCCGCGGCGTCGCCGTGGGCTGTTCGCGACCCTGCAAGAACAGGTTGGTCTGGGGCAACGGAACAATCGACATGTTCGCCTCAGCCACCAGACTCGCAACCTCGGCTTGCACATCGGGCTGTTGCAATCCGAGCGACACGCAATGACTTGCGGTGACGGGATGCTCGAAACCGGTGTCGATCACGCTCTTGGCAAAATCGCGCAAGGTGAGCACACCGGGGTCGAGCACCTCATCGACGTGGAAGTCGATCCCGATCCCGGCCTCGGTCGCGGCGGTGAGTGCGAGGTCGATGAGTCCGAGACCGTCAGGATCGAGATGAGGGCATCCTCCGACCAGATCAAGGCCCGCTTCGAGCGACGCCGCAAGCGCCGCTCGGGTCCCAGCTCCGTTGGGCCCCGTGATCGGGAATCCGACCAGGCCAACGATCTGAAGATCGAGCAAACCCTCGAATGCCCTCGCCGCCTCGCGAAGGGCGAGAACGGCAGCGGCACCAGTCGACTCAAGCACGTTGACGTGGGTGCGGACCGCAGTCACTCCGTGTACGAGCAGCTTGTCGATCGCCGCGATAGCCCGCTCGACCATGCCGTCGTGCGTGATCAGCCCAGCAGCTGCGGCTCCGTGCCACGCCTCGATCGCACCGATCAGATCTCCTCGTGGATTCGGCACGAGCTCTGCCGTGAGCGCCTTGTCGAGATGGGCATGCGGTTCGGCGAGGGACGGAACGAGCAGCCAGCCCGCCAAGTCGTGCACGACCGAGTCATCGGCGTGATCCGAATCTGGCACGGTGGCGACATAAGGGGAGACCTCAGCGATCGCCCCGTCGACAATCGTGAGATCGAACAATTCGTCTGATCGATCAACCAGTCGAGCGTTCGCGAGCGTCACCGTGGTCATCGGACCAGCCCCTCCAAACGTCGACGAGCGGGGGCAAGCCTGCGTCGAACCGAGCTTTGCAGATCGGCAGTGACGGCGGCGGCGGCGTTTCGACCCGACGCGCCAAAAATCCCTGCGCCGGGGTAGGTGGCAGCGCCGCTCAGGTACAACCCCGTGACGGGCGTGCGGTACCGAGTCAGCTCGGGTTGACGACCAGCGAGGGACGCAAGGGGCGTCCCGGCATAGGCCGGGGTGTAGCCCCGATGCATCGAGAACTCGCGCTCGTAGACGTCGGGGGTCATGGCCCGAAAATCGTGCACGAGGTCACGGGCGCCGGGTTCCATCATGGACGCCCAGAGATCGATCCATCGCTCGGGCTCGGGCGAGGAGGCCCAACCTCCATCGAGTGCGTAGGGCGTGAACAGCACCTCGAGGCTCAGCACGTGGCGGCCCTGCGGATCCTTCATCGTCTCGTCGAGCTGCGTTGGTGTGTTGATCAGCAACGTCGGGTCCGGAGCGACCTTGCCCTCGGCCCGAAGACGATGAGCGTTCTCGAGCCCCTCCGGCGTCGGGGACACGATCGTGGTCGGGCTTCCAAGCTCGATCCCTGGCACCTGCCGCTCGACGCTGTCGGCATAGAGCGGCCGAGGGATCCGGTCGAGCACAGCATCGATCTTCGACTCGTAGCCATCGTGCACCTCACGACTGCGCCAGCGCTCGACGATCTTGCGGGCCGCCGGGGGAACGTCGTCGATCCAGTCGACAAAGACTCGCTGCGGGTCACACGCCGCAACGATGGTCGACGCTCGGAGCTCATCGCCATCTGTCAGCCGCACGCCAACGGCTTCGCCGTCGCGCACCAGCAGCTGCTCAACCCTGGCACCGCACCGCACTCGCCCGCCCGCGGCTTCGAAGCTCGAGCGCACTGCATCGGTGAGTGCTCCGCTGCCGCCTCGCGGACGACCGGTCTTCACGAGATGCCGCGTGGCATACACAGCGGCGGCGAGTCCGGTCCCGGGGACCGTCGGAGGCACACCCCATACTGTGGGACCGGCCCCGATGGCGGGCATCCAGGTTTGCCAGTGCTCGAAGTAGTCAGAGAGCACCGAGGTGGCGCTTCGCCGGCTCCACTCGAGCAGACGCTTCGCACCGACACCACGACGACCGGCTGCGGACAGCAACATCTGGTGCGTGGACGGAGTGGTGCGTGCCATCTCGATGGCCAGTTCCGCAACCGGCGTCGCCTCAGCGACATACCGCCGATAGCCCTCGACATCGCCCGGGTAGGTCTGAGCCAAGCTGTCGAGCGTCCGCTCGACTTCGTGGAAATGAACCCACGGTTCGCTGCCATCGTGGAACACGTTGATCGTTCCAGCATCGGCCTCGAGGTAGTGGAGGCCATGTTGGGCCAAGTCGAGTTCATCGATCGCCGGCATGGCTCGCACCATGGTGTGTTCGCAATGGCAGATGTTGACGCGAGCACCAAACGCCTGCTCGGTCGATGCGCATCCACCGACCGACGAACGGGCTTCGACGAGCAGCGTGTCGAACCCAGCACGAGCCAGGTAGGCCGCACAGATCAGGCCGTTGTGGCCGCCACCAACAACGACAACTTCTGCCGTCGATCCGTTGTCGTTCGACGTCAGCTGGTCGGTCCCGTCCATGTGTCGAGGGTACGACGTTGCTGGCGCTACCGTCGCACCCGATGCCCCGCTTCGACGAGCCAAAACTCACGCGCGACGGCGCCGACCTCGTCGCTGAACTCGGCCTGACAATCGACGAACGTCCTCCCCTCCCCGGCCTCATCGAGCCCGCCGAGTTTCCTCGGGTCGACAACCCCGTCACCGAACCGTTGGTGTCGGTTCACCACCCGAGAGTGGCAACGCTCAGCAACTACCACCGCGCTGGTTGGAACGCCGCCCGTGAAGGAACCTGGCTGCGAGCCTCGGCTCTCGAGCAGCTCGGTCAAGCCGCCGATTCGCTACCTGAGCGCTTCGGATTGTGCGTGTTCGATGCCTGGCGTCCGCTCGACCTTCAGGCCGAACTCTACGAGTCGGCCTATGGCGACCCGGGCCTGCCCCCGGGGTTCGTTTCGCCACCTGACGTCGATCCGGCAACCCCACCGCCCCATCTCACGGGTGGCACGGTCGATTGCAGCCTCACCATCGACGGCACGCCGTTGGGCCTTGGCGCCGGGTTCGACGACTTCACCGATCGAGCTCGAGCCGACTCGCTCGAAGCCGAACCGGGGCCCAATCGTGAGCTACGCCGCATGCTGTATTGGACGATGCGTCGTGCCGGATTCATCCTGCTCGACTGCGAGTGGTGGCACTTCGAATACGGCACCCGTCGCTGGGCTGCGCTCACCGGCAACGAGCCTCTCTTCGGCCCCGCTACGCCGGATTAGCGTCGCTCGGCAACCACCATGCGATAGCCGAAGTCACCTTCATCGAGCTCGGCCAGATGCCCGTACTTCTCATCCCACAACCCGCTGTCGAGGTCGGCGGCGAGTTGCTCAGTCCCCCGCCGCCTCACCTCTGGCTCAGACAGAGCGAAGAGCGAGATCGCATCTTGCATGTCAGGATCGAGATAGTCGTGGGGCCGTGCCCACGAAGCGGCGGCGAAACCCTCGACGCAATCACGGGGCACCCACAGAACCTGTTCGTCGATGACACGCAGTACTTCGTCGATCAACGCTGCGTCTGGCGCAGCGCGCTCCATCGGCAAGGTTCTGACTTCTGGGAAGTAGTCGATCAACCAGAGCTGATGTGCCGGTGTCGTTTCGTACACGGTGTAGACGTGGCGGGGCGCCACCCGAGCAACCTCGCGCAACCCGGCCTCGCGGTCGGGCCAGTGATGCATCGTCAAGACGCCCATCGTCGCGTCGAAGGCATCGTCGGCAAACGGCAAGCCTTCGGCAACACCCTGCACACAGGGCGATGCCTCGGCACTCCGTTGGTCGATCATGACTCTCGATGGTTCGAGGGCAATGAGATCGCGGCCAACGGCCTCGTAGCTTCCCGTGCCAGCGCCGACGTTCAGGACCGTCGCTGCCGAGCCAAGCGCCGCATTGATCTGGGCCGCCCACGTGGGCTCGGTGCGTCGAAATTGCGAGTAGTTGCAGCCGATGCGGTCATAGCGAGCGGATCCCACAGGTCAATCCTTGCAGACCGACCCGACGCCGCCCATCGAGTTAGCCCAGGTCAATCTTGAAGGTGGGCTGGTTGATGCGATCGAGGACCGAGTTCAGGACCCGAACGTCGTCATCGAACCCGAGCGGGTCGGCCATGTCGCCGTCTGCATCATCGGCCAAAAGGAAGTACTCGACTGCTCCACGGATGAGGGCTCGTTCGTCGGCGGCAAAGCCAAGATCGGCGTCGAGAAGCGCTTCGAAGGAACTGGCAATGCGCTCCGCCATGTCGACATCGGTCGACGGGGTCGCGTGCATCCGGACGTGTTCGATGTGCAACCGGACGGTCTCGAGCGAGTCGGCGAGCTCAAACGATGAGGTCGGCAAGCACAGTGCTCGAAAGCGACGCTGCTCGTCGGGATGGAGAAGATCGTCGAGGTCGATCGAGGGCACGGGCCCATCGTCAACCTCAGAACTCACAGATTGTTCGTCGCTCATCTCGGGGAGGGTACGAGCCCTAGGTCAAGCCGACAAACGGGTCGGCATCGCCACCATCGGCAGCACCGCCAGCCGCCCCGTTGGTGGATGGCAGTTGGCCGGCTTCGGCCGAACGAGTCGCCCACGCTGGAAATGGAAACTCGATCAGCAACGGCACCGGAAGCCGAGGCTGCGCGACATACATCGACCCGGGTTTGAGAATCGTTGAGCGAGCCCGAGCCACCGCCGGCAAGAAGCCGTACTCGTCTCGGCGAGCCTCGGCTGCGTCCAGACGACCAACAACACGGATCGCGCTGTTGGCCACGACCCGACGCTCGACCTCGCTCGCCGTCTGTTGTGCACCGATCAAGATGATGCCGAGCGAGCGCCCGCGTTCGGCCACGTCGAGCAGAATCTCCTTGATCGGGCTGCTGGAATCCCTCGGGGCGTACTTGTTGAGCTCGTCGAGCACGATGAGCTGCAACGGCTTTGCCACACCGCTCGCCTCCTTGGCGTCAAACGCTTGGCGCAGCACAACGCCAACCACAAACCGCTTGGCCCGATCGTGCAACGAGTGAATGTCGACAACGGTCACCTGATGGGCATCGAGATCGAGCGCATGTTGGTTGGCATTGCCGATATCGGCCCGGATCAGCTGTTCGACGTGGCGTCGAGACGACGCAAGCCGACGAATGAAGGCGTTGATCGTGCCCGTGCCGACAGCTCGGCCCGACCAACGAGGGTCTGGGCTCTCGTCAGGGTCGGACGGCACGAGCTTGTCTTCGATCGCATCGAGCAATTCGCCGAAGGTGCGGATGGTTCGGCCCTCGAGCCGCACCTGGCCATCGCCAACGTCTTCGAGCTGCGCCAACTGTGCCGCGACCGACTGCACAACGATGGTGTATTGCTGGCGTTCGTCTTCCGCGTCGGCAAACAGAAAGGGCAGGAGGCCCTGCTGGCAGAACTGGGCGATCGTCCAGAAGAACGGGGCAACACCAACGGTGCGCGAGCCGGTGGCGGGCGTTGCGTTGGCGTCGCCCTTGCGGGGTGGTGCGAGAATGCCGACATCACGAAACGGCGCTGGCCCAAGACCGAGGGGCCGGTAGCGCTCAGCCTGATCGTCATCGAGCTCGGAATTCGGGTGATCGAGGAAGAGGAGATCTTCGCCCTTCACGTTGAAGATCAGCGCCTTGGTGTTGGTCGCTTCTGCACCGAGCACCCCGGAGTTGAACAGCGAGTAGAGAAGGAAGGTTGCGTAGCTGGTCTTCGTGGCAACGCCGGAGATGCCAGAGATGTTGATGTGAGCACCCTTTGTGCCATCAATGAAGTCGAGATCGATGAACACCGGCTCGTCGCTGCGGCTCAGCCCCGCGGGAAGCTTGCGCTCGACGTTGTCGAAGCTCAGCGCAGTGTCGCGCTCGTCTTCTGTGGCGATGCGCACGGCAGAGCCGGGCAGCGGGGGCAGCAGCACCTCGGGTTCGAAACGGGTCGGCTGAACGAGCGCCGCTTCGCTGACTTCGGCCGGCAAGATCCCCTCGGAGATGAGAAACACATCGCTTTGGAAACGAGCACCCTCGTGGCGGGCCCGCACCTGGGTGACGACGCCGTAGATCGAGACGATGGTGCCGTCTGGCAACGCCCGGTCCATGGCCACGACATCGTCGAGTTGGAGTGTGTGGGCAGGGTCGACGGCAACCCAGAACTCGAGCGGGGTTGCATCGTCAATACCTATGACCCGACCGACGGTCGGCTGATCACCCACAGTTGCCATCACCACAAGGTAGAGGCGTGATGTGACAGCGGTGCGGACGCGGGTGTCAAGCCAGCCGTGGCCGGGTCAGCCGGTTGGCCTCAGGCGGAGGCGGCAACGAGCTCGCAGAAACGGGCGACCTCATCTTCGGTGTTGTAATAGTGAACGGACGATCGCACGATTGATTGATCCGGTGCGCCCTGGCTCACCTGCCACACGCTCGGTGCGGCCGTACTCACGTTGATCCCCTGCGCTCTCGCACCATCGCGAAAGACGATCGCATCGACCCCGTCGATCGAGAATGTCACGATGCCGCACTTGTTGATGCCCTGATCGTGCACGTTGACACCGTTGATCGATGTGAGCTTCTCGCGCAGGTGAGCAGCCAAACCAACGACCCGTTCCTGAATCGCATCGAGCCCGATCGAGTTTGCGTACTCGATGGCCACCCCGAGCCCAGCCTTGCCAGCAAACGAGGTCTCGAAGAGCTCGAAACGCTTCGCCGTCGGGTTGAGTTCATAGCCATCAACCGCGGTCCAGTCGGCCGAGTAACCATCGATGAAGGTTGGATGTTCGAGCTCCGTCATCACCGACGAGCGCACGTAGAGCAGCCCTGTCCCTCGCGGCCCACGCAAGAACTTTCGACCCGTGAGCGACATGAAGTCGCACTGAAGCTCTTCGACGTTAAGGGGCATCTGGCCGGCCGACTGACACGCATCGAGCAGAAACAGGCTGCCGTTCGCTGCGGCCATCGCTCCGACCTCGGCTGCCGGGTTCACGAGGCCGCCACTCGTGGGAATGTGAGTGAGCGACACGAGCTTGACCCGCTCATCGAGCTCGGCCTCGAACAGTTCGACGTCGATCTGGCCGTGCTGATCATCGGGAATGACGGTCACCTCGATGCCCCGTCTCTGTGCCTGCATCAAGCCAAAGGCATTCGACACGTACTCGGCGTTGCCCGTGAGCACTCGGTCGCCTGCCTGCAGTGGCACGGATGTGAAGGCTCGCCACCATGCCTCAGACGCATTAGATGTCAGCGCAAGCTCGTCGGGGTCGCAGCCGAACATCTCGGCACCGGCTCGGTACACGAGATTGAGCTGCTCGTCTCGATCCATGACCGACTCATATCCGCCGACTCGAGCCTCGTAGGTGAGGTACTCGATGCCGGTGTCGACAACGCGTTGCGTCGGCAGCGCCGCACCAGCGTTGTTGAAGTGGATGACGTCTTCACAGGCCGGCGTGTCGGCCCGAACAGCACCGACGTCGATTGTTGTCCTCATGGCCTGAGCCTACGAAGTGCGGATGGCTCAGAACCGCCAGCGTTCTCGTTCGGGGCCAGTTGTTCTGAATTGGCTGGGGCTGTCGCCAGGAGCCGACCTGCTGTGGGTGAACCGGTGGACAACTGGTGGACAACGAACCGCGTTCTGCGGACAACAAAGAAACTCTGCGGATAACCATGTGGATTCGAAAAAACTCCTTGACCTGGGAAAACGCAACCCCCATAGTCGTCCTCAGCCAAGCGATCCGGCCCTCCGGAAAGCTCCACAGGCACCGCACCAAACCAACCGAGCAATCGGGGACGAACGGTCCGGAGCACTGAGGATTGACTGGGGGGACACGCCGCTCGGTCAGGTGTGAGATTCACCTGGTTCTCTCACTTCGTCCTCACCGGCGAAGCGGAAGAACCCCGGCACCACCGGAGGCTTCGGTCACCCGTGGAGTCGGTCGGCCCCCAAAGGGTGTCGGGTTGAAAGCGTGGAAGTGACGGGGCAACCCGAAACCGAAGCGACGGAAATCCGAGACTCGGGAGCCACTCCCGAAGGACAAACGAACCTTGCTCGCCAAGGGACGGGAAGCCGGAAGGAAAACGCACACTGCCCGCCAACCGGGCGGACGCAAGTCCAAACGGATGACGGGCAGTGATCAACAGTCGGGCAGAAGGTACTGCCGGAACGTTCGACTGTGGTGGATACTCAAACCGCATCGACACCCCCGTCTTGGGACTGGCGAAAGCCGGAACCGAGCGGGGGTGTCTTCCATTTTTCAGCGAGACCATCTGACGAGGTGCCGGGTGCAGAAACTGCGTGTGAACCGGCCTATGTTCGGCACGTGACACCTGATCAGCCAGCATCCAGAGGGCAGACATCGCAGTCGGACCAACGATTCAATCTCGCCGTGGTTGGCCTGGGCCTCATCGGAAGCGGCGCCCTGCGCCACGCTGCCCTCGCTGACTCGTGCTCCGTCATCGGGATCGGGCCCGGCGAGCCGAGCAACTGGGGCGCACACACCGGCCCTTTCGCAAGTCACTACGACAGTGGCCGCATCACACGACGTCTCGACGCAAGACGCGAGTGGGCCATTCTCGCAGACCGGGCCATCAAGCAGTACCCCGTGATCGAGGCGGTGAGTGACGTGCCGTTTCACGACCCGTGCGGCCTCATGTTCGTTCGCCGCGACGAGGCTGGTATCGCCAACCAGCGAGAGGTCGCCGACGCGCTCGACATTCCGATCACGATCGAGTCATCCGAGAAGCGCAGGCACTCGCTCCCCCAGCTGCACTTTCCCGACGGGTACACCACCTTGCGTGAACCGGCCCCGGCCGGGGCGATCGATCCGCGCAAGCTCGTTCTGGCCCAACTCACCGCCGCCCGCCGTGCTGGTGCGACCGTCGTTGATGATGTCGTCACCGAAATCCAGTCGATCGACGGTGGCTTTCGGCTGAGGCTCACCACCGATGCCAAGCCGGTCGAGGTCGACCGAGTCCTCATCACCGCTGGGTCGTATGGCAACTCGCTGCTGCCAACTGGCGCCGTCGCTGCTGCGGTGCGGCCCGAGGCAATCGTGAAGGGCGAGGTGAGCGAAGCGACGGCCCGAAGCCTCCAGGTTCCGTCGTTCATCTACCTGCTCGACAACCCCTACCTCGACGACGTCTACGTCGTCCCGCCAACCCTGTATCCAGATGGTCGCTGGTACATCAAGATCGGAGGTTCACGGGCCGGAGCAGCCAACCTCGAGACCTCCGACCAAATGGCCTCATGGATGCGAGGCGACGATCCCGACAACCACGCCGACCATCAGATCAAGATCATGCGAGACGTACTCACCACAGTGCTGGCCGATGTCGAGTTCTTGTCGTGGAGTGCGAAACCGTGTCTCATCACCGACACGGCAAGCGATTTGCCGTTCGTCGACACCGTGGCGCCTGGTCTGACCATCGCCTTCGGAGGTAACGGCCATGCGGCAAAGAGCTCTGATGCAATCGGTGCTCTCGCCGTCGGCCTGGCGCTCGCCGGGGAGTGGACCGACCCGGACCTCGACGCCTCCCAGTTCCAAGCGCAGCTCGGCTCCTACCAACCAGCAGATGGCAGCCGCCACGGCAACTAGCACCATGCCAACCGGACCCGTCCCATGACCGACCTCACCGACGACGAACGACGAGCCGCAGCCGCTGGCGACGTCAATGTCCTCGCAGCGTTGATGCTGATGGGCAGCGCAGCCTTTGCCCTCGTCAATCGATGGATCGGAACCATGGGGTGGATCGCCGTCGCGTTGTCGGTCACTTCCACGCTCGCATGGTCGCTCGGGCTCTGGCGCCGGTCACCGATCACCACATCGTTCGTGAAGATTGGCTTTGGGTTCAGCGGCCTTGCGGCACCAGTGTTCGGGATCGCCGGCATCGCCATCGGATTGATCGGGCACACCTGGGGTTGGGCCCTGCTCGGCGGCGCCGTCCTCTACTTCGCCTTCTCGGTGCTGGGTCTCGAGATCATCGAGCGGGCCCACGACACCGGGGTCATCGACCGCTACTCACTCGACGAGCGATAGCAACCCACCGGCGACCTGTGGCTACCGAAGCGGTGAGCCCAGTGCGGTGAGGGGCTCGACGTAGTCGTAGTCGAGTGCTTCGGCCACGGCGCGCTCGGTGATCTTGCCGTCGGTCACGTTGAGCCCGTTGCGCAGATGCGGATCATCGGCGAGGGCGGCATGTGCGCCCTTGTCGGCCAACGCAAGCACGAACGGCAGGGTCGAGTTGTTGAGCGCATAGGTCGACGTCTTCGGCACCGCTCCTGGCATGTTGGCCACGCAGTAGTGCACGACATCATCGACGACGAACGTCGGCTCGGCGTGCGTGGTCGGCCGCGACGTCTCCATGCAGCCACCCTGATCGATGGCGACATCCACAAGCACAGAACCGGCTCGCATCTTCTTCACGTTGTCGGCTGTGACGAGGCGGGGAGCGCGAGCACCCTTCACCAGGACGGCCCCGACAACAACGTCGGCGTCTTCGACAAGCTCTTCCAACGACGCCGTCGTCGAGTAGATCGGTTTCACGGAAGTGCCGAATCGAGCCGAGAGTTCGTCGAGCACATCGAGATCACGGTCGAGGATCGACACGTCGGCGCCGAGGCCGATGGCCATCTCGGCTGCGTGTGAGCCGACAACTCCGCCGCCGATGATCACGACCTTGGCAGGAGCAACGCCGGGGACACCGCCCATGAGGAGACCGGCACCGCCGTTGGGCGACTCAAGTGCATTGGCCGCGGCCTGGATCGACATCCGACCGGCGACCTTCGACATCGGAGCGAGCAGGGGAAGCCCACCGTGGCGGTCGGTCACGGTCTCATAGGCGATGCAGGTTGCGCCGCTGGCGACGAGATCGCTGGTCTGCTCGGCATCGGGGGCGAGGTGCAGGTAGGTGAACAGCACGTGGTCGGACCGAAGCATGGCCCGCTCAACTGCCTGTGGTTCTTTGACCTTCACGATCAGTTCCGCAAACTCGAAGACCTCAGCCGCGTCGCTGCCGATGACAGCGCCCGAAGCCACGTAGTCGGCGTCTGTCGCGCCAATGCCAAGGCCGGCATTCGACTGGACCATCACATCGTGACCTCGTGCGATGAGCTCGCGCACACTGGTGGGCGTCAACCCGACTCGGCGCTCAAGCGTTTTGATCTCTGTTGGAACTCCGACCCGCATGTCTACTCCTGGTCACTCTGGTGTTTGGTGCCGCTCGCAGCTGCTCGGCTGCCAGCGCCTGACCTCAATGCTCGCAGAAATCCCTCCGAAGAGGATTGCGAAATCAACGAAGAACACCTACTGAAACAGCAGCGATTGCTTGTACATTCCGGCCTGGCGCAACATACTTGCGCGAATGGATCTAGATGCCGTAGATCGAACCATCCTTGAACGCTTGCAAATCGACGGACGAATCACCAACGCTGAGTTGGCCGAGCACGTCGGGTTGTCGCCGTCGGCCTCGCTCCGGCGGGTGCGGGCCCTCGAAGAAGCCGGCGTCATCGAGGGCTACACGGCGCTTATTGATCCCAAGACCATCGACCGATCGACGACGGTGTATGTCGAGATCTCCGTCGTCAGCCAAGAAGAGAGCATCCTCGATGAGTTCGAGGCGGCGGTCGTGACCCACCCAGCAGTGCGCACGTGCCACCTGATGGCCGGCGACTTCGACTATCTCGTGCGCGTCGAAGTGGCCGATGTTCCTGACTACGAGAAGATCCACCGCACCCATCTCGCCCTGCTCCCCCACGTCAACCGCATCAGGTCGAGCTTCTCGCTCCGGTCAATCTGTGACCGAACCGCCTACGAACTCACCTGACCTTTCTTCGAACTGGAGGCCGTCACCGACTGAAACGCCGGTAGGAGCCTCCAGAACGAGAACCCGTTTCGAACTGGAGGCCGTCACCGACTGAAACGCCGGTGGGAGACTCCAGTTCGGGGGGTCGGAACGAGGAAGGGTCAGAGGTGGAGCAGGCGGAGGGCAGCGCCGAGGAGCACGTCGGCACCACGGCTTGCCTCGTCCGGCTCGATCGACTCGGCTTCGTTGTGCGACAAGCCGTCGGCACAGGGAATGAAAATCATCGAGGTCGGTGCGAGCTTGGCGATGTAGCACGCGTCGTGCCCGGCCCCCGACACCATGCGCTCATAGCTGTACCCCAGCGACTCGACCGACTGCTGGACCGATGCAACGCAATCGCCGTCGAAGGTGATCGGGGCCGAGTCGTTGTCGATGGCGATCGTGAAACCGATCTCATGGGTGTCGCACGCCTTCGCGATGGCGTCGCGCACCGCCTGCTCCATACCGTCGAGCACGTCCCGGTCGGGGTGACGCAAGTCGAGCGAGAACGTGATCGACTCGGGCACGGTGTTGGGTGAGACCGGCTCGCTTCGGAACTGGGCGGTGGTAGCTCGAGCCCACGGTGCCTCCTCGCCGGCGATGGCGTAGATGGCAGACAGGATCTCGGCCAAGGCTCGAGACGGATCTTTGCGACCTTCCATCGGAGTCGGACCTGCGTGAGCCGGGAACCCCTCCAGCCTGATCGTGTACCAACGCAAACCCTGCACACCTGTGACGACGCCGATCTCAGTCGCAGAGTCCTCGAGGATCGGACCTTGCTCGATGTGGAGCTCGAGGTAGTGGCTCACCGGCCGACCGAACTCGAGCGGGCCCGCCCAGTCGAGCCGATCGAGCTCTTCCCCGACCGACACGCCGGCCTCATCGGTGATCGAACGCACCTCATCGAGATCCATCACCCCCGCCCAGACGCCAGAACCCATCATCGAGCGGGCGAAGCGTGAACCCTCCTCGTTGGTCCACACTGCGACCTCAACCGGGCCCTCGGTCTCGACAGCGTGGTCGTTCAACGTCTCCACCACTTCGAGCCCTGCCAACACGCCGTACACACCGTCGAAACGACCCCCCGTTGGCTGCGTGTCGAGGTGGCTGCCCATCATCAGCGGCGCCGCATCTGGATTCCGCCCCGGGCGCTTGGCGAAGAGGTTCCCAACCCCGTCAGTCGCAACCTCACAACCTGCGGCCTCCGCCCATTCGACAAAGAGGGCTCGTCCATCCGCATCATCGTCAGACAGTGCCTGGCGGTTGGATCCACCGGCGGCCGTTGGCGCAACTTGTGCCATGTCCATCAAGCGAGACCACAGTCGATCGCCGTTCGCACGCAGAGCAGTCGGATCGGTCATGGCTCCAGACTCGTCATCACCGGCGAGGACCGCAAGCCGGACATGTGATTGCACGTGAGCAGGGCCCGAGTGACCGCCTATTTGTTCGCCTCTATCGCTTCGACCAAGGCGCGGTCTGCAACGCCTTCCAGCCACACCAAGTCGACGTTTTCGTGCGACTCACAGATGAACCATGGCTCACGAGAGTCGGGTTCGAGCATCACACCATGCTTGATCAAGTTCATCGCAAACTCTGTGTAGAGCGCGCTATCTGTGTCTTTCCAGTCGCGATAGTTCGTCGGCACGACATGACCAAAGTGGATCCCGAACATGGAAGCCGGTCCGGCAAACGTGTGCTCGATCCCGTGCTTGGCAAAGACCCCGCTCAACACGCCTTGTATGTCAGCGCCCGCCTTGTTGATGGTGTCAAAGACGTCCGTCTCGCTGAGCACAGTGAGCGTCGCCTTGGCGGCGCTCAAGGCAATCATGTTCGCGGTGTAGGTGCCACCGTGCACCACACCCTTCTTGTCGGCGTTGATGACATCCATCACCTCCGCACGACCACCAAACGCGGCGACGGGATAGCCATTCCCGATGGCCTTCGCGTAGGTCGTCAAATCGGCATGAATGCCGTACAGCTCCTGTGCTCCACCCCTACCGACACGAAAGCCCGTTTTCACTTCATCCATGATCAACAACGAGCGATTTTCGTTGCAAACGTCGCGCAGCTTCTGCATGTAGTCCTGCGACGACGCAATGCCCCCGCAGTTTCCCATGATGGGCTCGAGGACGATTGCAGCGATGTCATCACCCACGCGATCAAACACGTCGTCGATTGCGTCGACGTCATTGAGTGGGACAGTCTCAAGATGCTCGCGGCTCGCTTCCGGGATGCCGACGCCAAAGGATGCGATCTCCGGTGCTTCACCTGATTGGCTGTCCCAGTTGTCGACGTCTGACTTCCACATCATTTCGTCGTACAGGCCGTGAAAACCGCCCTCAACGACGACGATCTTGTTTCGCCCGGTGAACCCACGAGCAGTGCGGACAGCGCTCAGAACCGCTTCCGTCCCCGAGTTGGCGAACCGCATCTTCTCGATGTTTGGGCACATCGCTTTGACGAGCTCGACCACCTCAGAGTCGAGCTCTGTCGAGAAGCCTGAGATCGTGCCTCGCTCTGTAATCGTCTCGATCACTGCCTGATCGACTCGGGCATCGCGATAGCCCAAGATGATCGGCCCATAGGCCAAGCGAAAATCGACGAATGTTTGACCATCCACGTCGGTGATCGTGCATCCCTCGCTCGACTTGACGAAGACCGTGTTCTCTTCACCCCAGTAGCGATAGTTGTCTGCGACGCCCATCGGCATGTTGTGGTGCGACTGTTCGAGTAGACGGGTGGACGTCAGCTTGGCGTGTGCGCTCATGATTCCGATTTCGGTCGTTGTGGTTCGCCACCCAGAGAGCCACCTGCCGGAGAGGGCTCACCTCGCTTGAGAATTTCGAGGTCAGCGAATGAACCCGTAAGACGGCAAAGACTACGAGTACGGGCTCTACCCGTGCACATCGCACACAACGTCGACACAACGGGGAATTGAGGACCGTCAGCCTGGACTTGCCACAATCGGGAGATGCATCGACTCGAAGGCCCGTTCTACGACGACCTCAGTGTGGGGACTGTGCTGCCTGCGCTGCCCGCCGCAACGCTCACCCAGGCAGACAACCTCGCCTATCGGGCGATCACCGGCGACGAGAACCGGCTGGCGGCCGACGTCTCGGCCTACCAGGCTGCGAGCGGCTCCTCCGGTGAGCTTGCGAACCCGGGCCTCGTGTTCCACGTGTCGATGGGGATGAGCACCAGCGCAACCCGACACGCCATCGCCAACTTGTTCTACCGAGGTGTTCTCGTGAACCGAGCGGTTGAGATCGGCGAGACCATCTCGACCACCACAACCGTGCTTGGTATGTCGGACAGCAAGCCCAAGGGTGATCTCAACCGAGGCAAAGTGTTGCTCGGCATGGAGACCGTCGGCACAAACGGGCCGATCGCTTCCTACGAACGATGCGCACTACTCCCTGCGCGAGGTGAAGCGCCCGGACACAGCGACGACGTCGGCTCAGCTGACTCGGCTCCAGCCCCCGACTTCGCCAGCGCCATCCCGGCCAACTGGGATCTGTCGAGCTTGGCTCCGCTCGATTGGGAAGTCGGCTCGACATTTGCCGACCCGATGTGGGACCACGTCGACAATGCCCCAGCGTTCGCCCGCATGACCTTCAACCAAGCCATCGTGCACCGCTCCGCGACAGCGAGTGCCTACAACAAGCGTCTCGTCTATGGCGGGCACGTCATCGCGCTGGCCCAAGCCTCACTCACCAGAGTGACGCCAGGCATCGTCACGGTGCTCGGCTGGGGTCGGTGCAACCACGTCGGCCCTGCGTTCGAAGGTGACCATCTCAGCTTCACCCACACGCTCGAAGCCGCCGAAACTGCGGGCGACGGACACATGCTCACCGTCCTCACCAAGGGGTATCGCGAAGACGAAGAGGGCCAGACGGAACTCCTCGACTGGCAAAGCGTGCTCTATCACGTGTGACGAAACCTCGTTCGCGTGGCGAGGGACGAGCCAGCCCCGAGCGAGATTCTCGATCGCGAGTAGCGGTCTGCGGAGTAGACCCGGATAATGCAGCATGGCTTCGGGAGATGATCGGGCGCTGGCCCCAGATGACCTTGATGGGAGCGGCCTGCGGGTTGCCATTGTGCGGGCCCGCTGGAACGAGAACGTCGTCAAACGGCTGGACGAAGGGGTCAGACGAGGCCTCACCGATCTCGGCGTGACCGAGATCGAAGACGCGAGCGTTCCTGGTTGCTTTGAGATTCCGTTTGCATGTCGAGCGGTCGCACTATCTGGCCGATTCGATGCAATCGTGACGATTGGTGCGGTGATCCGCGGTGAGACCACGCACTACGAACTCGTTTCTGAAGAGGCGGCTCGCGGGGTCCAACAGGTCCAACTCGAAACTGGCGTTCCCGTGGCGTTCGGTCTGGTGACCGTTGAGAATATGCGCCAAGCCCTCGCTCGGGCCGCTGGGCCTGGTGGCCACAACGTTGGTGAAGAGGCAGCGTTGGTTGCCGTTGAGATGGCCCGCCTGAATGAAAGGTTCACCCCGTGACCGCGCCGGTGGATGCGATCGTCATTGGCGCCGGGGTGATCGGATCGGGCGTTGCGCTCGAACTGGCCCGAGCGGGCCGAAACGTCGTGTGCCTCGAACGGCTCGGTGGAGCTGGATACGGCTCAACCAGCAGCTCGAGCGCCGTGATTCGCTACACGTATTCAACTGCAGCGGGTGTTGCGATGGCTTGGGAGGGCATGCACATCTGGCGAGACTGGGCCAACCACCTCGGCCTGCCTGAGGGCACGCCGCTGGCCGAGTTCAAGCAGACCGGCATGCTGACGATCTTCTCCGAGGGCGTCGACGAAGCGCTCTTTCTTCCCCGCTACCACGAAGTCGGGATCCCCCACGAGGTGCTCACCGCCGACGAGATCGAGGCCCGGTTCCCGGCAATCGATGCCGGCCGCTTCGGCCCGCCCACTCGGCTTGACGACGAGGCGTTCTGGGCCGAGCCCGACACGAAGCTGCCGAGTGCCTGCTTCGATTCAGAAGCCGGATTCATCAGCGATCCCATGTTGGCAGCACAGAACCTCGCCGAAGCAGCACAAGCGGCAGGAGCCACCTTCCGCTACTCGACCGAGGTCACCGCTATTCGGCGCAGCGACGGCCGGGTTGCCGGGGTCGATCTCGCCGATGGCTCCAGCATTGACAGCCCCGTTGTCGTCAACGTTGCCGGACCTCACTCGTTTGCCATCAACACCATGGCCGGCGTGGCCGAATCGATGTCGGTCGTACCAAAGCCGATGCGACGTGAAGTGTTCATCGCCCCAGCGCCACCCGAGAGCGATTGGGACAACACCGGCATCATGTTCGGCGATATCGACTTTGGTGTGTACGCCCGTCCCGAGCGCGGCGGCAACGTGCTGATCGGCGGCGTCGAGCCAGACTGCGACCCGCTCGAGTGGATCGACGACCCCGACGAAGCGTCAGACGTCGTCGACCAGGACGAGTTCGAGCTGCACGTGCTCCGCACGGCGCGCCGTCTCCCCGGCATGGGCGTGCCTCCACAGAAGCGAGGGGTGGTCGGGGTCTACGACGCCAGCCCCGACTGGACACCGATCTATGACCGCTCGGACCTCGACGGCTTCTACATGGCCATCGGGTCAAGTGGCAATCAGTTCAAGAACGCACCGATCGCAGGGCAGTGCATGGCGGAACTGATTGCGGCGGTCGAAGACGGTCATGACCACGACGCTGATCCGTTCATCGTCACCGGAAAACACACCGGGCTCGAGATCGACCTCGGCACGTTCACCCGCAACCGGACCCTAGATGGCGCCGGGCCGTCGAACGTGCTGGGATAGCCGGCTATGGCAGACGACGTTGTCCTTACCGAAGTCCGGGGCCGAGTACTCCTCATCACCCTGAATCGCCCCGAGGCGATGAACTCCATCAACACTGCGTTGGCGCAAGCACTTCTAGGTGCGCTTGACGAGCTTGACAGCAACCCCGACCTCACCCTCGGTGTACTCACCGGTGCGGGCCGCGGCTTCTCGGCTGGCATGGACCTGAAAGCATTCGCCAAAGAGGGCGGACCAAAGGGATTCGACAAGTTCATCGAGGATGGCTGCAAGAAGCCGCTGATTGCCGCAGTCGAGGGCTTTGCCCTCGCTGGTGGACTCGAGATCGCCATGGCCTGCGATCTGATCGTCGGCGCCGAGAACGCAAAGTTCGGCATCCCCGAAGTCGGTGTCGGCCTCTTTGCTGCTGGTGGCGCACTGCTGCGCCTTCCCCGGCGAGTGCCCTACGGACTTGCGATGGAACTCGCTCTCACCGGCGAACCGATCAGCGCGGACGAGGCCGTCGCTGCCCGCCTCATCGACAAGGTCGCACCCAAGGGTGGCGCCGTCGATACGGCCATGGAGCTGGCCGAGCGCATCGCCAAAAACGCGCCGCTTTCGGTTGCGGCTTCGAAGCAAGTCCTGAAAGCACAGCAAGGCCACACCGAGCAAGAGTTCTGGGCCATGCAACAGCCGCTGATGGCCGAGGTCTTCACCTCGAACGACGCCAAGGAAGGCCCTGCGGCCTTCGCCGAAAAGCGTCCGCCTGTCTGGTCAGGAGACTGAACCTGGCCGACATCGAGACACCGCTCGAGCTCGAAACGCTGCGCGAGATTGAGCAGCGCGTTCTCTGGCTTGCCACCCGCATCGTCGATGCTGCGAACGCCCGAGGTAAGACCGAGGTCAAGGTGGGTGGCCATCAGGCATCGTGCGCCTCCATGGTGTCGATCATGACGGCGCTGTGGTTCGGACACATCGGGACCGAAGACAAGGTCGCCGTCAAGCCGCACGCCTCGCCCGTCTACCACGCCATCAAGTATCTGACCGGCGAGCTCGACGCGTCGTACCTCACCACGTTGCGCCAGCGCGGTGGGCTGCAGGCCTATCCATCGCGCACCAAAGATCCCGACGTCTCGGACTTCTCGACCGGCTCGGTTGGCCTCGGCGCCGTCGCTCCCCTGTTCTCGGCTCTCACCCGCCGCTATACCGACACCCACTTCGGGCAACAGGATGCAGCCCGGTTCATTGCCCTCGTCGGCGATGCCGAACTCGATGAGGGCAATGTTTGGGAAGCCATCGCCGACCCCGCCACCAAGGGCCTTGGCAACTTCACGATGGTTGTCGACCTCAATCGTCAAAGCCTCGACCGAGTCATCCCCGACATCGCCGCGGAGCGACTCAAGAAGTTCTTTGCTGACGCCGGCTGGCACGTCGCCGAAGCCAAGTACGGCGCGCGTCTGCAGCGGGCGTTCTCACAGACCGATGGTGACGCGCTCAAGGGCCGTATCGACGAGATGCCGAACCCGGCCTACCAGTCGCTCTTTGGCATGACACCGGCTGACGCGAGGACCAAGTTCCTCGATGGAGCCGACCCGGCCGTTGCTCGCTTCGCCGCCAACTACGACGACGAGGCACTGAAGCACTTGGTCACCGACCTCGGCGGCCACGATCTCGCGGAGCTGAAGAAGGCATACGACGAATGCGACGCCATCGAAGATCAGCCATCGGTGTTGTTCGCCTACACCATCAAGGGTTGGGGACTCCCGATGGCGGGCGATCCCATGAACCACGCCGCGCTCTTGAGCGCCGACCAGATCGATACGTTCCGAGCTCGTGTGGGGCTGACGATCGACAACGAGTGGGACCGCTTCTCAGCCGAAACTGCGGCGGGCAAGGTCTGCGACGCCGTCGGTTCGCAGATCAACAATCCAGCACCAACCCAACGACCAAATCTGGCAGTCCCGGATGCATCTCGGCCGCCAATCGTCACCGGCACTCCGTCAACGCAGGAGACATTTGGCCGGGTCCTCGCCAGCCTCGCTGACCACGCCGACATCGGGCCCCGCATCGTCACAACCGCCCCAGACGTCTCGATCTCGACCAGCCTCGGCGGCTGGATCAACAAGCGGGGTGTCTACTCCCACGAGGAGGTCGATGCTCACGGCGGCGAGGACCAACTCCTGAAGTGGGCCCCTTCGCCAACCGGCCAACACATCGAGCTCGGCATCAGCGAGATGAATCTCTTCATGTTGCTTGGCCAACTCGGGTTGAGCCACGACCACCACGGGCAGCACCTCATCCCGATCGGCACGGTGTACGACCCCTTTGTCCTGCGGGGGCTCGATGCCCTCATCTATGGCGTCTACAACGACGCCAAATTCATCTTCGCTGGCACACCAGCTGGAGTGACGTTGGCTCCCGAGGGGGGCGCCCACCAGTCGACCATCACCGCCTCGGTGGGAGCGGAGCTACCGAACCTGCACTACGCAGAGCCGGCTTACGCCACCGAGGTCGACTGGCTGCTGTGTGACGCCATCGACCAGCTGTCGCAACCAGACGGGCGCAGCACCTACCTTCGCCTCTCGACGCGACCGGTCGACCAGGCATCGTTTGGCGCTGCCATCGAACGGATCGGCGAAGCGCAGTTGCGATCCGATGTGTTGGCCGGCGGCTACCGATTGCGTGAGGGCCTGGACGACGGGCGCCCTGCCGTCACCATCGTCACCACCGGCGCCATGGCTCCCGAGGCGCTACAGGCCGCCGACGAACTCGACGGAGAAGGCGTGCAGGCAACGGTGATCAACCTCACGAGTCCGACCCGCACGTACGAAAGCTGGCGAGCCAGCTTCATGCAGCCGGTTCAATCCGCTACGACAGGCCGCTCGACCAGTCACCTCCATCGTGTGGTGCCTGCCGCGGAGCGCAGTCGGCCCATCGTCAGTGTGCATGACGCTGCGAGCCACAACCTGGCGTGGGTCGGGTCAGCCCTCGGCACTCGTCAGTATCCGTTGGGCGTCGACCGCTTTGGTGAGTCCGGCACCATCGCCGACCTCCATGAGATCACCGGCATCTCGGCCGCAAACATCACGAATGCCGCGCTCGTTGCAATCACTGAGACGGAGCTCGACGGGCCTCAAGAAGCTGGGCCGCAAGCACCTCTTCGGTGACCGGGTCGACTGGCTGGGACCGGTGGAGCAGAGCAAGACGAGCAAGCGCCGCGTGCACACCGTCAAAGTGTTTGCGTTGCGTCTTGGGAAGCGTTCGTCGCATCTGCAACATGGGCCGCCACTCGCTGAATACCTGCACCTCGCCCGGACTCAGGCCATACCGCGTGGCCAAGAACGGCACCATCTCGGTGAACGCCTGCTGTTCCCGTCGGCGAAACGAAGCCAAGGCAATCCCCACAACAACAAAGAGCAGAAGAAAGAGCAGTGCCGCAACCGCCACGATGGCGCCGCTACCGAGGCTGTCCGATGCAACAAGGGATCCGTTCCACGCCGCGTGGGTGAGCACGGCGGCGATGTAGCCGACAATCCCGTAGGGCAACACCGGTTTGCCCTTCGAGACGGCGAGGCCCATGGCCAAACCGATCCAGGCGGTGAACAGCGGGTGAGCAAACGGGGTCAAGAGTGCCCGCACGACAAAGACGGCCAGCAACTGCTCGTCCTCGAAGGCGGTTGCGAAGTAGAGAAAGTCCTCGACGATGGCGAAGCCAAGCGCCGTCCAGCCGGCGTAAACGACTCCGTCCATGACGCCGTCGAGCTCTTTGCGTCGTAGCGCCCAATAGATGCCCAAGGCCTTCGTTGCTTCCTCGATGAACGGAGCAGACACAACGGCCGCAAACGCCTCGCCCGCGGCAAGTGCAGCCACGGTGTTCACGATGATGGAAACAAAGGCCGCCACCGTCGCTCCCCACAACACTGCATGCACGCGAGCCGGAATGGGCTCCGGTTCCACTCGATCGAGCCACCACAGCGCGGGCCCGACGATCACGAGCGGAACGAAACCGAGAACCACGGCCAGCGGGGCCGATATCGCGAGTACGAGCGTGATCAAGATCATCGGGATGGAACACACGATCACGGGCACGCTCAGCCAGTTCGGGAGCCGTGGCTTCTTCTGTGCCACACCGCCGACGTGTGCGGTCCACATGTGGCCATCCCACCAACGGAACGGAGCAGCCGTCCAGGGATCCGGATACCAGCCAGCCGACGTGGTGCTGCCGGCACTGGGCGGTGGCGGAGGAGACACGTTCACCGCGCCATTGTGGCCGCTCGAGAGGGCTGGGATGCGAACAACACCAAAGCAACCGCCGTCAGTACGCCAACAGCAGCCGCCAGCAGAAACGCGAGCTGGACCGACGATGACAGGACCGGCACGAAGAGAAGCGGACCAGCCGCATGACCCAAGAACCGGAAGGCCAGCATGACCGAGACTGCACCGCCTCGATTCTCCGGTTCGGCGATCGCTGCCGAGAACTGCAGGACCACAACGAGCAGGTTGGTCATGGCGCCCACCACAATCCAACAAGCGGCAAGCACCAACGCACTTTGGGCTCCACCCGTTGCCGCCACAAACACGATCAGGACGCCAAGGCCTCCGAGAGAGCTACGCCGAATGCCGTTGCGTTCGACCACGTTGCCCCACGTTGGTCCGGTCAACATCGCCGCGATTCCGCCGGCAAGCAACAAAAGACCTGTCTCAGTCGGGCCAAGGCCTACCTGGTCTCGCGCCTTGATACCAACCAAGACAGCGGCACCGATCGGGCCGAGCGCAGCGGTGAACGCAGCAAGGCCAAGCAGCAGCATCCGCTTCGACACGAGGGCCCTGACAGGTGGAGCATCGGCTCCCATCCGCGGCTCGCCTGGCGGTGGGAACAGTGCGAGAACTGCGGCGACCACAGCGGTGCCGACAAAAGCCCAGCGCCAGTCGAACTCAGCTACGAATCCACCGAAGAAGGGCGAGAGTGCTCCGCCCAGGGCTTGGAAGCTGGAGTAGACGCCGACTCCCCGGCTGACCTTGTCGGCGGCAAGCACCTCGGCCAGACCAGCGAGCAGGAGCGGCGTGATGAATGCGTTCGCTGCGCCCTGCAGTGCCCGCGCAAGAAGGAACAAGGTAAGCGACGGAGCGACCGCGCACAGGAGCGAGGCAATGCTGTAGGTCACGAACGTCATCCGCACTACTCGACGGCGACCGTAGCGCTCGCCGATCGTTCCGGAGAACAACATCATCGCTGCCATTACGAAGAGGTAGACGCTGAACGCGAGCGAGACTTCTTCGGTCGTTGCGTCGAACCGCTGGCGCAACTCGGGAAACATCGGGAGCACGATCGCGGTTCCGAACGGCCCCAGAAATCCGCCGACGAGGAGTGGCAACAGCCGAATCCACGAGACGTCGGAGGAAGAGGGGTTCTTCACCACACCGATCTTGGTCCGGATCGGCCGACAGCACCTCTTTGGCTGGTTAGGCCATCTCAATCAGCGGCATATGGCCGCTACGACGCAACTCAGAAAGCTCCGCATCGACATCGAGCAGCATTTGATGCAATGCGTCCGGCGCCGTCGCACGGGCGAAGAGATAGCCCTGCCCGTGGGTGACACCTGCACCTTCGGCCCAGGCGAATTGTGACCAACTCTCGATGCCTTCAGCAACGACTTCAAGGTCGAGCTCTCGGCCCAGCGCAACAAGCACCGAAGCAACCGTGCGATCCGCCGGCGAGTCGAGTTCGGAGATGATGTTGCGGTTGATCTTGAGTCGATCGAAGTCAATCTGCGTGAGGTCACCAAGCAGTGACCGGCCGGCCCCGAAGCCAGAGATGGCAACCTGGACACCGATCTGACGAAGGCTCGCCAAGATGGCCCGACCGTTCTCGAGGTGGGCTCCCAAGTCGTCTTGGTGCACCTCGATGACCAGCAGCCCTGGGTTGACCCCGGCGCGATTGAGTTCGCTGTCGACGAGCGAAACGAGGCCCCGCTCCTGCAGGTGACGAGCCGAGACGTTGAGCGAGAGGGAGCAGGCTCGAAGCGTCTCATCGTTTTGCCATTCACGAAGCATGTCGCACCCGCGAGCGATCACCCATGCATCGAGTTTCAGGGCCAGGTCTGATCGTTCGACAACCGGTATGAACACCCCAGGCGAGATCGACGGGCCTTCATCAGGTTGCCAGCGGAGCAGGCCCTCAAAGCCGGACAACTCGCCGTTGGTGGCGATGATCGGCTGAAGGTGAAGCTCGAGCCCCTCATTGCTCGCCATGGCGGTTTGTAATCCGTCTTCGATGTGCAGCTGCCGCATGTAGGAGTCATGCAGGCGTTGGTCAAAAACGACGAGCGACTGCGGCTCGAGCTCGCGGGCCTCGAACATTGCGAGATCGACCCGACGGAGCAGCTCGGTGGGCGTCAGCCACGACGGATTCGACGATGCTGCGAGCCCCATGCGAGCAGAAACGTCGAGTTTCTCGCCACCGTCGAGCGCAACGGGGTCGTCGAGGGTCTCGAGACACTGGTAGGCGAGCTGGGCCGCCCGTTGCTCGTCTTCCTCACCGATCATCACGATCATGAACTCGTCGTCGCCGACTCTGCTGATCATGGCCTCGGGGGCGAAACCCGCAAGTCGCTGCGCAACGCGCATCAACACAACATCGCCAACCCGCAGTCCGAGCGACTGATTGAGCCCGGTGAATCCGTCGATGTCCATCAAGATGACCGACACCGGGATCCGGTCTTCAGCCTCGCAATTGAGACACTCTTCGAGCACGTCCACCAACGCCGAACGGTTATACAAACCGGTCAAGCGATCTCGATCGATCCTGAGATCTTCCGCTGGTGGCCCGGAGGCTGCGATGGACATTGGTACTCGTGTCGGCAGCAGACCCCCCGAACTTCAGGGCCTGGGAACAACTACTCATCACTGCGGAGCGACCGACTCATCGGTTTTCAGGTCGACACGAAGCGGTGCCCATGGCCCAAGAGTGATTGACTCGGGGCATGGCGATCGGGACCGCCCATGCTCCGTCGACGGTGATCGACTCGGGCCGCGCATGGGTGGCCGTTGTTGGTGTCGCCCTCGCCAACGGCATTGCCTTCGGTACGGCCTACACATTCGGAACGTTCTTTGACGCGATGGCTGATGAGTTCGGTGCCAGTCGAGGCTCGACCGCCATCATCTTCGCCCTCACTCTGTTGCTGTTCTTCGGCTTTGGCCTGGTCGCCGGTCCGCTCTCGGATCGACACGGGCCGCTGCCTCTGTTGTTGGCAGGTGGTGTGTTGTTTGTTGTCGGGTTGATGCTGACGTCCATCGTCAATCAGCTGTGGCTCGGCTACCTCACCTACAGCATCGGTGTCGGACTCGGCGGCGGTTGCTTCGTCGCTCCACTAACGGGCGTCGGCGGCTCGTTGTTCACCAAGCGACGGGCGGCCGCTCTCGGTGTCATTGCCACTGGCAACGGGCTCGGCACACTCACGCTGATTCCACTTTCGCAAAACCTGATCGAGACGTACGGCTGGCGTGTCGCCTACCGCTGGCTCGCCATCATCGGCCTGGTCGGGTTCGTTCTCGCCGCGTTTGCCATCGTTCGGCCACCCGCTCGGCCGGACAGCGTCGGTGAGCCTTCGGCGACAGTATCAACCTCTGACATCGTGGCGGATCCGGTGTTTCGGAGCCTGTTTGGGTCGGCAATGTTCGTGTCGATCAGCCTCTTCAGCGCCTTCGCCTTCATCATTCCGTTCGCGACCGACAACGGCGTGACGAGCGAACGAGCAGCGCAGATCTTCAGCCTTGTGGGGCTCAGCAGCATCGTCGGCAGACTCGGGCTGACCGGGTTGAGCGGCAGGCTCGGCCCTGTTCGCCTCTACCGGCTCATGATGCTCCTTCAGCCAGTGGCCTACGCCATTTGGCTCGTGGCAGGAGGGCGGGAGGGCGTGCTTGTCTTGTTCGCGTTGGTGCTCGGCACGACCTATGGCGGGTTCGTGGCGATCTCGCCCGAAGTGGCAATTCATCTGTTCGGCGTCGCGAACGTTGGCCGGCTGATGGGGCTCCTGTTCTTGTCCTTTGGAGTTGGCGGGCTCATCGGACCACCGGCCGCCGGTTGGCTGGCGGAGGCATCAGGGCAACGTCCGGTGATCATCGCCGTCATCGTCATCGTTGGTGTCGCACTCGTTTCGAGTGGCGGGATGACCCAGGCTCGCAATCCAGCCACAACCGCCACAGCTTGACGAGGGCTGTGTCGTCGCCCACGATCGGGGCCATGTACGCGCCACAGCATGCAGCAGCTCACCCCGATCGCCCCGCCTTCATCATGGCGTCAACCGGAGAGACGGTCACCTACGCCGAGTTTGAGGCGAGATCGAACCAACTCGCCCACCTGCTCGTCGATCAAGGCCTTGAGCGAACCGATCACTACTCGGTGTTCATGGAGAACAACAACCGCTACTTCGAGTCATGCGGCGCCGGCGAGCGTTCGGGGCTCTACTACACGTGCATCAACTCGTTCCTGACCTCGGACGAAGTGGCATTCATCGTCGACAACTCTGAATCTCAGGTGCTGATCACGTCGAAAGCGAAGCTCCCCGTGGTGCTCGACACTCTCCCCGCGTGTCCGAACGTGTCGCTTACGTTGGTGGTCGGCGGCAACGATGCCGATGGGCTGGCCGCACATGATCTGACCGACGGGGCAACCGTCGGCGAGTCGACGATCCGTGATTACGCCTCGGCCATCGCCGAGAAGCCCACTCACCCCATCGCAAACGAGCGACTCGGTACGTCGATGCTGTATTCGTCCGGCACGACCGGCCGGCCCAAGGGCATTCTGCGACCGTTGCCTGACGTGCCGCCCACCGAACCCCTACCTCTCTTTGGCTTTCTCGCGAACCTCTGGCAGTACCGAGAAGACATGGTCTATCTGTCGCCTGCGCCTCTCTATCACTCGGCTCCTCAGGCCGCGAACAACCTGACCATCGCCGCTGGCGGAACCGCAATCGTCATGGAGCGGTTCGACGCCGCGACCTATCTCTCGCTGATCGAGAAGTACAAAGTCACGCACTCTCAGCTCGTACCCACGATGTTCAGCCGCCTGCTCAAACTTCCCGAAGAAGACCGCGAGCGGTACGACCTCTCGAGCCTCGAGATCGCCATTCACGCCGCAGCACCATGCCCAGCACCGGTCAAAGAAGCCATGATCGACTGGTGGGGCCCGATCATCCACGAGTACTACGGCGCAACCGAAGGCATCGGCTTCACCGCCTGCGATAGCGAGGAGTGGCTCGCCCACCGAGGAACCGTTGGCAAGGTCATCCTCGGCGACTTGCACATTCTCGATGACGACATGAACCCGATGCCCAAAGGACAGCCAGGCACGATCTGGTTCAAGACGGCAACCGACTTCGCCTATCACAACGACGAGGCCAAGACCCTCGAGGCAACCTCGCCCGACGGCACAATGACCACCGTCAACGACATCGGGTATGTCGACGACGATGGCTTCCTCTATCTCACGGACCGCAAGACCTTCATGATCATCTCTGGCGGCGTGAACATCTACCCCCAAGAGACCGAAGACCTGCTCATCACCCACCCGTCGGTCTACGACGCAGCCGTGATCGGGGTACCAAACGAAGACCTCGGCGAAGAGGTCAAGGCAATCATCCAACCCATGCCCGGCATCGCACCAGACGACGCCTTGGCCCAGACCCTCATCGAATTCTGTGGCGAGAACCTTTCGAGGCAGAAAGTCCCTCGATCGATCGACTTCGAGGAGGAACTCCCACGGCTACCGACCGGAAAGCTCTACAAGCGTGTCCTTCGTGATCGGTACTGGGCCGATCGAACTGACGGACCGAACAAGATTGTCTGATCGGATTCTTGATCGGATCACGAATCTGGCACAATCCACCCCGAACTACATGGCCAAAGACGGCCGGAAGGAAGCAAACGAATGCCTCGAATGGACCTCAACGGAACATCAGCAGTTGTCACGGGAGGAGCTTCAGGCATCGGCGAAGCGTCAGCTCGTCAACTCGCCGACCTCGGCGCTCGCTGTGTGATCGCTGACCTCAACGAAGAGAAGGGCCAGGCGGTTGCGTCTGAGCTCGGAGGTCTGTTCGTCAAGTGTGACGTCTCGAGTGAGGAAGATGGCCTCGCTGCCGTTGCGGCCGCTTCTGAGATGGGCCCGCTGCGCGCGCTCGTCAACTCGGCCGGAATGGGCATGGCCGCTCGCACGGTCGACCGCAACAACGACCCGATGCCGCAGGCCACCTTCGATCTCGTGATCAAAGTCAACCTGCTCGGTTCGTTCAATATGCTGCGCCTCAGCGCAGCTGCCATGGCCAAGACCGAGGCCGTCGATGAAGACGGCGCCCGAGGCGCCATCGTCAACATGGCGTCTGTCGCTGCGTTCGACGGCCAGATCGGGCAAGCCTGCTACTCGGCATCAAAGGGTGGCATTGTCGGCATGACACTCCCAATCGCTCGTGACCTCGCCGCTGTCGGCGTACGGGTCAACACGATCGCGCCGGGGCTCATCGACACTCCCATCTACGGCGAGGGCGAACAGTCTGATCAGTTCAAGGCCCACCTCGGACAGTCGGTGCTCTTCCCGAAGCGTCTCGGGTACGGCGAAGAGCTGGCCTTTATGGTCACCGAGCTCATCACCAACCCCTACATGAACGGCGAGACGATCCGGGTCGACGGCGGCATCCGCATGCCCCCCAAATAACACCCAGCCCCTCTCTCGTTCTGGAGTGTCCCACCGGCAGAAACGCCGGTGCCGCACCCCAATTCAAGCAGTGCTCTCGTTCTGGAGTGTCCCACCGGCAGAAACGCCGGTGGGGCACTCCAGTTCGCTTTGGTGACCGGGTTCGTAGGGCGGGACCGCGTCAGTGGAGGAGACGGGCGTCAGTGGAGGAGACGGGCGTCGGCGAGGAAGCGACGAGTACTCGGATGATCGGGTTCGTTCACGATTCGTTCGACCGGACCGTGCTCCAGCAGCCGGCCATCCTCGAAGAAAAACACTCGATCTGCCGCTGCCTTCATGAAGCCCATCTCGTGAGTGACGACAACCACAGTCATCTCGCCCTCGGCGATTTCTCGAACCAAACTCATGATTCCCTTGGTCAGCTCAGGGTCGATCGAGGCCGTCGGCTCATCGAGAAGCATGACTCGAGGGTTCATGGCGAGAGCGCGAGCAATCGCAACTCGTTGCTGCTCTCCTCCCGAGAGTTGTGCCGGATACTTGTCCGAGTGACGGCGCATCTCAACGCGATCGAGGGCATCAACAGCTGTCGCCTCTGCCTCATCTGATGATCGACCAAGCACGACTCGCTGGGCCAACACGACATTGGCGACCACGCTGTATTGGGGGAACAAGTTGAAGTTCTGGAACACCATCCCGACGCGCTCACGGAGTTGGCGCAACGTAAACGAATCGGTGGTGACGGCAAGTCCGTCGACACATATATCACCGGCTGAGACCTGCTCGAGGCCGTTGATACATCGCAACATCGTCGACTTACCAGAACCAGAGCGCCCAATGATCGAGACGACCTCACCCTGCTCGATCCGAAAGCTCACATCGTCCAATGCGCAGAACTGTCCGAAGTATTTGCTGACGTGTGAGCAGTCGATTGCCGAAGGCGGTTCGGGATCTTCCTCCGGCTCAGGTTCGAGCAACTCAGGAGGGTCCACGATCGCCACCGCTCCGAGGAGCGAACCCTCATCGCCGTCTTTCCCGTCCAACCAACCAAGCGCGTCGTCGCCATCTGGTTCCGGTTGGTTAGAAGCTCGACGCCGAAACGGCAAAGGAATCAACCCCGTGGTCGTGTCCTCGTTACGATTCCCATGATGAAGCGTCGAGTCGGTTTCGACAAGCTCTTGCTCCGAGGTCGCACAGACCACACCGGACACGCAGCCGACGGGTTTGGGGTTGTCAGCCTCACGAGGCGTCCTAGAACAACGGAAGATATTCCAGTTGTTTCGAACCCGGGTTCGCTTTTTGTCGTCAATCATCACTGTACGCACTCGCCAGCTGACGGGTCTGTCTACTTCACCGACACCCGCGGCTACCACACGGCTCTGAACGGAGGCCTCGATGAACGCATCCATCTCGTGGCTACCATCGCCGGAACAGCATGACGATTGACCGGTCCGCAGGGACTGCGGGATCACTCGCATGGACGCTATCGATCGACTTCGGCACGTCGTCGACCGTCGTCGTCGCATCGACGCACGACGGGCAAGTCGAGGTCATCGAGATCGATGGGGAGAGACGGGTTCCGTCCGTTCTTCTCCTCGATGACGACAACAGCTCCTGGGCGATCGGTCGCAGGGCGCTCGATCTGGCACCCTCGCACCCGGCCAACGTCGTTCGTGCGCCAAAGCGTCGGCTCGGCGATCAAACACCGTTGATCGTGGCTGGCCGTGCCTTCCGGCCTGTTGCCATTGTGGCCGAGGTTCTTCGGTTCGCCGCAGACGCCGCCACCCGTTCGATGGGTTCAGCACCGGGCGCCGTTCGCCTCACGTATCCGGCGACGTGGAGCCGACCCATGCAGGCCCGTCTCGCAGAGGCTGCTGCGCTCGCCGGACTCGCCGAACCAACCTTCGTTACCGAGCCTGTTGCTGCGGCATTCTCGCTTCCCCGCCACCCCTCTGCAGGCGCCAACGTTGCGGTGTACGACCTCGGCGGGGGCACATTCGACACAACCATCGTGCGATCCACCGAGCGCGGCTACGAAGTCATTGGCAGGCCAACCGGTGACCCTGCCTTCGGAGGCGAACTGTTCGACGAGATCATCCTCAATCACGTTGGCGAGCAGCTCGATGAGCGGATCTGGGACAACCTCCAGGTCTCGACCGAGCTCGAGTGGAAACGGACCAGAATGCGACTTCTCAACGCTTGTCGCGGGGCCAAGGAAGCGCTCACCACCTCAAACTATGCCGACGTGACCGTCGGGCATCCGACGGGCTTGATCGAACAACGAGTGACCCGAGCCGAACTTGATGCTCTTGTTACGCCGTACATCGACGAGTCGATCGAGTTGGTGCATCGGGCCATCGGTCTGGCCGATCTCGCGCCGTCAGATCTCGAGGCGATCCATCTGATCGGCGGAGCGAGCCGCATGCCCATCATCCGGGAGCGAGTGAGCAACGCTTTTGCTGACGTGCCGATTCACCAACTCGGCGACCCTCGCACCGCCGTTGCTCTCGGGGCGGCAAAAGCGGTCGTGGAACGAGCAGGACCAGCCCGCGGCAGGACCGTTCAGCCCGACGTCACCGCCGCTCCCCCGGCGGCGCCAACCACACCTGTCCAGCCGGCCCGAGCCAAGGCACCCAGCCCGCCAGCAGTAGCGCCCCAACCGGCGGCTTCCCCTGCGCCGAGGCCACACCAACAGCCTGTTGCCTCGTCGGCCCCGGCAGCGCGACAACCGGCCATGCCGCCGCCGACACACCAACAGCCAGCACCAGCATCGGTGTCGAATGACCAAAGCGCAGGAGCCGTCCCGCAGACAGCGTCGACTCCATCTGACACCACCCGCATTGCCGTCTTGGCAGGCGCAGGAATCGGTGCCGTCCTGCTGCTCGGAATCTTGTTCTTTGCCTTGCGGCCAGAGGGCGACACCGCAGCAACCGATCCCACCGTGTCCGTCAGCCAGACCACGCTCCCAACCACCGCCCCAACGTCAGCACCGAGCACTGCCTCGACCACCGCCCCCACGACCGCGCCCACCACCACCGTCCCGCCTTCCTCCGCACCCACACCCGGCGAGACCGTCGCTCTCGATGGCGGACCAACGGCGTTGGATGTCGAGCGAACACTGATCAAGCTCACTGACCTCCCGGCGGAAGACGGCTGGACGCAGGTCGATAGCGTCGAATACATCCCATTCACGCTGTGCGACTTCGAAGCACCGACTCCGCCCGTCTACATCGACGGTGTCGCGTTCGACAAGGGGGAGGGAAACAACAGCGATCGAATCGTGTCGCGCAACTACGTCTTCGCCACCGAAGAAGACGCTATTGCCTTCATGGAGCGCGAACGGCAGATGCTCGCAACATGTCCTGGCGGTGAGTGGGAGATCGGCGGCGAAACCTTCGGGGCACGCTTCATCACCCCCGATGGCCCTCCTGTCGAAGGCCTCGGAGATGAGACCATCATCTCCGGTGTCGTCTTCTCGATCATCGGTGGCGAAGAAGTGAGCTTCACGCTCGGCACCAGAATCCGCCATGGACGCACCGTTTCTGAAGCGTCCTATTCAGCGCCAGAGCCAGTCGACGAAACCGACAACGACCTCCTGCTCGAAGTCTCCGTCGGACAGTTCCTGTCTGTGATCGGTCTCGAACGCTGAGCCCGCACCACTGGAAGCTGATCGTCTTCGACAAGGACGGAACCCTGGTGGACAACAACACGTGGGACGCCGTCACATCAGCGCTGATTGACGAGCTCGCGGCCAACGACGAGCAACGACGATCTGCCGCTGCTGCGCTCGAGTTCGACCTCGATCAGCAGCGATTTCGTGCCGAGGCAACGCTTCTGGCCGAGAGCAACGACAAGTGGATTGCCCGACTCGCCCCGCACGTCGACGGGGGCAACAAACCAGACTTTGGCGACCGAGTCGAAGCAGTGACCGCCGAGCTCGTCGCCGCCAATGTGACGCCCATCGACGGGGCAACCACCTTGCTCAGGCGTCTTGCTGGGACCGAGATACCGGTGGCCATGGCCACGAACGACAGCGAGAGCTCAGCTCGGGCTCAGGTTGGTCAACTGGGTTGGTCCGACTTCTTCGACGCCATCGTTGGCTACGACTCAGGGTTCGGCCCAAAGCCCGAACCTGGCATGATCGACGCTCTGTGCGAGCGCTTCGAGGTCTCGCCCGCCGAGACGCTCATGGTCGGTGACACGTGGGCCGATGCCCAGGCTGCTGCTCGCGCCGAGGTGCAGTTTTGTCTGCTCGACCGTGCAGGTCAGAACGCGAATCGGCTTGCGGCCGACTACGTCGTGGCGAGCCTGAACCAGCTCGCTGAGCTGCTGGCCCCCTAAACATGCGTGCACAACAACGCCTCGGCAGGGCCACGTGCACGCAACTACCGACCAACTCAGAACTTGCGTGCATCAGAACACCCCTGCAGGGCCGCGTGCACGCAAGTTCGTGGATCAGTGGCGGTTGCCGGGACGTCGGGGCCTTGGCGCTGGCGGAGCCGGAGGGGCCGACGCCGCCCGGTCAGCGTCCATCAATTTTGCCGCCTCGGTCACATCGGCCCCCCGCAGCGTTGACACTGCGATCCGGTCGAGCGCCTTCACGTTCTGGCTCTCGGAGAGCCGGAGAGCCTGACGGTTGATGGATTGTTCGAAGAGCGTCCGGGCGTAGCGAGCGTTGCCGAACCCATCGTTGCGAACGGCGCGCTCGAAGATTTCAGACAGCGACGAAGCAACATCATCATCGGTTCGATAGTCCGCATCGGACGCCATCTTCGTGAAGATCTCAACAAGCTCTGTCGGCTTGTAGTCGGGAAACTCGATCTCACGGGCAAACCGAGATCGCAGACCAGGGTTCGACCGCAGGAACGACTCCATGAGCTTCGGGTAACCAGCAACGATGACGACCAGTTCCTCGCGGTGGTCTTCCATTCGCTTGAGCAGTGTCTCGATCGCCTCGGCACCAAAGTCGTTGCCCTTCATCCCACCCGGGTTGAGGGCGTACGCCTCGTCGATGAACAGCACGCCGTCGATGGCTCGCTTGACCGCTTTGTTGGTCTTCGCTGCCGTGTGACCGACGTATTGTCCGACCAGCCCAGAGCGATCGACCTCGACCAGGTGACCCTTCTTGAGCAGACCGATTGCGCCGTACATCTCGCCGATCAGGCGAGCGACTGTTGTTTTGCCTGTGCCCGGGTTGCCCAAGAACACGAGGTGTTGACTGGTGGGCACCTCGGACAGGCCAAGGTGCTTGCGCTGCGCCTGCACCTGGAGAAACGCGACCTGGGTCCGCACCTGCTCCTTGACCGATTCGAGTCCAACGAGTGCATCGAGTTCGGCCTGGATCTCGTCGAGCGTCCGTTGTTTGGGGCCGCTCGCGATCGGCAAATTGGGGAGCTTTTCTTCGAGTCCACGGTCGGCAGCCTGCCGACGGACCTGCTCACCCGCCTTCGCCAACTTTTCCTTGATCTCGTCTCGTCTCGACGCCATGCCTTCATGACGCTATCGCCGACGCCTGCCTTGTCAGGCCATGATGAGGGGATGCTGATCCTTTCGGGAAGAGTCACGTACAACCCAGAAGACCTCGCTTCTCTCCGCACCGCGGCACTCGCCATGGTTGCCGCAAGCCGGGCGGAAGAGGGTTGCATCGAGTACGAGTTCGCCGAAGTGATGGGCGAGCCGGGCGTGATGCGCATCTTTGAACGATGGGAGTCTCGAGATCACCTCGCCGCTCATGGCCAGACCGAGCACATGGCGACATGGAGGTCGGCTGCGTCTGGCGTCGAGGCGATCAGCCGCGAGCTCAACATCTACGAGGGCGACATCAGCATCGACCCGATGTGACCATGCACTTGGGGGTTCCCCTGAGAACGGTAAGGGCCATCTCAGGGACAGATCAGGGTGGCCCCTGATTCCGCAATGTTCAGTCTGCGTGCACGATGAAGGCATGACCGAAACCACCACCTCCACCGCCCCTCGTCCTGTTCGTCGCCTCGAGCGCGATCCGAATGGATCGCTTGGCGGCGTGGCCTCTGGCTTGGCCGCCTACCTCAACCTCGACGTGGCTGTCATGCGTGTCCTCTTCATCGTCGCAACCCTCACTGTCGGGTTCGGACCGATCTTTTACCTCATTGCCTGGCTGGTTGTTCCCGTTGCATCGGCACCGCTCCATCCTCCCGTTGGTGCACCGATGCCCGGCCCGGTATCGGGCAGCTCGTTCGCTGCCTAGATTGCGTTGGTGGCTCGCCGTCTGATCACGACCGACCAGCGCCGAGCCCGCCTCGGCGAACGCCACCGACTCACCCTGCGCACGCGAACCGACGATGTCGCCCAGATTGCCGACGATCTCATCGCCCTCCACGCGACCGATCCGGCAACCGTCTATCTATCAGCAGCCATCCGCATGCCCGATCCATCAATCGCCACGATTGAACGGGCGTTGTATGACGACCGGACCGTGCTGCGACACCACGCAATGCGGCGAACGATCTGGGTGGCGACTCCACGCTTCACGCAAGTGACGAACGCGGCCTGCACGCGAAAGATCGCGACGGTCGAACGTAGGCAGACGCTGAAGTATCTGAGTCAGACTCCCGGCATTACCGACCCAGAGGCGACGCTGGCCGATGCGACCCACACGTTCCTCGAACTGGTCGCCGATCAGGGCCCTCTCTCGACTCGCAGGGTCGGCATTGTCGCCCCGGAGCTCACCTTCAAAGTGGTTGCCGGGTCCGGCAAGTTCACCGCTGAGGTCGGGGCGCACACGCGCATCGGCGCTCTGGCCGCATTCGAGACCAAGCTCATTCGCACTCGCCAGGGAGGTTCGTGGGTATCAGCTGAATACGAGTGGGAGCTCATGGATCGGTGGACCGACACCGACTTCACCGAACCAACGACCGAAGATGCGATGGCAACGCTCATCGAGGCGTGGCTCGACCGCTTCGGGCCGGGCACCGAGCGTGATCTCACGTGGTGGGCGGGGTCGACCAAAACGACAGTACGAAAAGCGTTGGCCCAGATCGAAGCCGTTGAGGTTGATCTGGACAACGGCGAGGTCGGATGGGTCAACGCGAACGACCCTCTGATTGTTGGGGAAGCTGGCCTCGCCACCTCGGTTGAGCCGTGGGTCGCACTCGTGCCAAGCCTCGACCCGACAGTCATGGGTTGGAAGGATCGTGGCTGGTACCTCAAGGACGCGTACGTCGGGAAGGTGTTCGATCGCAACGGCAACGCAGGTCCGACCATCTGGGCCGACGGACGAGTTGTCGGTGGTTGGGCCCAGCGACCGGACGGCACCCTTGCTCGCGAGCTGTTCGAGCCGCTCACCTCATCGCAGATGTCGGCACTCGACGTCGAAGTCGACCGGGTGCAGTCGCTGATCGGCGAAACACGATTTCGGGTGAGATACCCATCGCCCAACACGAAGGAACTCCTTGGTAGTTGACGGCTAGCGTGGTCCCCGTGATTCGTCAGTTGCGTCAGCTCGACGCTCGCACCTACCTCAGAGCGATTCCGATCGCCGCCATTGCGGCAGTGATGATTGGCATCCCGTCTGACCTCATCGAGAACCCGATCTTTGGGCGACCGGTCCCGATCCGAACGATCGACTACGTGATCTGGGTGATCACGTCGCTGTTGATTGGTCTGGTCTTTGCCATCAGGCCAACACAACTCACCGCCGCGGATGCCGAGGCCGACGAACAACAACAGTCGAAGGCCATCTGGGGCGGATTCGTTTCGTTTCTCGCCGTTGGCTGCCCCGTCTGCAACCAACTGGTCGTCGCCGCTGTCGGTGCTTCCGGCGCGCTGAGCTGGTGGGCCCCCGTGCAACCTTTCGTTGGCTTGGCTGCGGTTGGATTGTTGGTCTGGGCGCTCAACAAGCGCCTCGACACCTACGAGCTCACGGCGTGCCCGCTACCAGGCCAAGCAACCGCCGAGATCAGCTGAACGAGGTCACGCGTCGAGCTGGGCAGAGAGCGACTGCGTCGCCTCGATGAACTCTTCGATCATGTCGTAGACAACCTGGGTCGCTGACTTGGATTTGTTCATGGTCCCAACGATCTGACCAACGAAGTAGTTGGCCAGCTGCTCGGCACCTGAGCCCTCACGATGGGCGGCACGGTCGATCCGCTTGATCGCCTCGTTGATGAGCACCGGTTGCATCGGCATCCCCAGCGGCATGGGTGTCTCTGGGTTCTCCCATTCGTCGGTCCACGCCGACTTGAGCTGACGAGCGTGCTTGCCCGTTCGCGACCGGCTGCGGATGGTGTCCGACGACGTCGCGCCGAGGAACTTCTGCTTCACCACGGGGTGCGTCTCGGCTTCTTCGGTGGTGAGCCAGACAGAACCACACCACACCCCCTGAGCGCCGAGCGCCATTGATGCAGCCATCTGACGACCCCGACCGATCCCGCCAGCACCGAGCACCGGCGTGTCGCCAACAGCATCGACGATCTCGGGGATCAACACCATGGTGCCGATCTCACCGGTGTGACCACCAGCCTCAGAACCCTGAGCGATGATCACATCGACACCAGCGTTGACGTGCCGCTCTGCGTGCTGCGCCTTGCCGGCCAGCGCCCCGATCTTCTTCCCTGCCCCCTTCACCTGATCGACCATGAAGCCCGGAGGAGGCCCCAGCGCGTTCACGATGATCGATGGGTTATACGCCATGGCAATGTCGAGCTGGGGGCCAACCTGATCGGCAGACATCGGTGCCGCAGCATCATCGCTCGTGTCGAAGGCACCCTTGCCAGCATCGTCCGGAAGTGGAGGCACGTCGTAACGGTCCATGATGTCGTCGAGGTAGTCACGATGGCTCTGCGGAATCATGGCCTTCAGGTCGCTCGCCTTCAGGCCACCCTCGTCTGAGCCGGCGTACTTGGCCGGGACGATGACGTCGACCCCATAGGGCTGACCATCGAGCTCGTCTTCGATCCACCGCAGGTCGACCTCGAGTCCCTCCGGCGTGTGACCGGCAGCTCCGAGAACGCCGAGTCCGCCCGCCTTGCAAACGGCGGTCACCACGTCACGACAGTGGGTGAAAGCAAAGATCGGGACGTCGATCCCAAACATCTCGGTCAGATCGTTCTTCACGTTGGTCTCCTCAGGTGTGCGGAGCGGTCAGATGTCATTCTGCGTTCGACTCAGGCACGAGATCGAGTGGAATGGGAACCACCCGAGATCGAAGCCATTCGCCGACAGCTTTTGCCTGGCCGTCTTGACGGGTTGATGCTGCAACACCTTCCTCTAGAAGGCCTTCCAGCACGAAATTGAGTGAACGGATTCGCGGGAATCGATGGCGCGTCACGACGAGATCGGCAGCCTCGGGTAGCAGCGTCTTCAGCTGTTCGACCGTGAGATAGTTGTCGAGCCATGCCCAGGCAGCGTCGGATCGGACGTAAACCCCGAGGTTGGCATTGCCTCCCTTGTCCCCGGAGCGAGCGCCGACGACCAACCCGATCGGCGCATCGAGCGTGGCGCCACCGAGGGGAGCTTCCGGTCCAGCCACATCGACGTCCACAGCCTCACCTGACGGTGACACCGATGAGACTTGCGACGTGGAGACATCCCCCGAACTCGGGCGCATGTGCACATACTGCGGCACGAGGTCCGACTCGATCTTTGCTGGGCGATAGACGCCGTAGGGACGTCCCGCACCCGGCCCGCCCCCGAGTCCGTACATCCCTGGAATGCCAGACAAGGCGGTGTGCACCATTGCGTCGGAGAATGCTCGACCCACCTTGCGCTCGTCTGGGTCCTTGACGGTGACCTGCCAACTTGCCGTGGCTTCTTCTTGGGAGTCGGGGTCGAGCTTGTCGGTGCGCACGATCCGACTGGTAACCGACGCAAAGTCTTCCGGACGATATGGACACGCGTCCCAGAAGGTCGCCTCGGCGAACTTGGCCTTTTCCTCGATACTGAGACCGGTCAGCGCCACGCTGAACGAGTTACGGAACCCGCCGAGCTCGTTCATGGCCACCTTGAGTGTCGACGGCGGGGCCTGACCCTTCACGCCGGAAATCCGAACCCGATCCCGGTCGATCTCTTCGAGTTCGATGCTGTCGAACCGGCTTGTCACGTCGGGCCCAAGGTATTCCGGGCTGCCGATCTCGTATAACAGCTGAGAGGTCACCGTGCCGATCGACACCTGGCCTCCGGTGCGGTCGTGCTTGCCGATCACCGACGATCCGTCAGCAGCAATCTCGGCCCACGGGAACCCGAAGCGGGCTCTGCCGCCGACCTCGTGAAGCCCGGGAATCTCCTCGAAGAACGAGTAATTGCCACCGGTCACCTGGGCGCCGCATTCGATCACGTGACCGGCAGCCACGGCACCGGCCAACTGGTCGAAGTCGTCTCGAGCCCATCCGTGATGCCACGCCGCGGGGCCGCACACGACTGCGGCGTCGGTGACGCGACCGGTGATGACGATGTCTGCGCCCTTCTCGAGCGCTTCGACAATCCCCCAACATCCGAGGTAGGCGTTCGCAGACACGTAGGCCTCGTGGTTGCCGAGCTCCACGTCGCTCGAGAACGGTTCCAACGAGCCCGTGCTGGCCAGCTCTCCGATTCGGGGCATCAAGTCATCGCCGTTGACGTAAGCGATCGTTGGCGCCAACCCGAGCTTGGCGGCGACGTCGGCCACGGCATCGGCACAACCACCCGGGTCGAGCCCACCGGCATTCGTCACGACTTTGATGCCACTGTCGAGGCATGTACCCATGACGTCCTCCATCTGCGACACAAAAGTGCGAGCGAATCCACGGCCCGGATGTTTGGCCTGAATCCGGCTCAGGATCAGCATGGTGAGTTCGGCCAGCCAGTCCCCCGTGAGGACATCGATTGGGCCTCCCGAAACCATCTCGCGAGCGGCGCTGGGTCGATCACCAAAGAAGCCGGAGCAGTTGGCGATGCGGATGGGATCAGTCATGTCGACACTCTTCACTGTCGGGTAGCAGTTTTCGAAATCTAACCGACACAGAGAAGGGGAATTGAAACGCCGACTCGCCGAGTTACTCAAACAACCTGGCGGAATTCCGAAAGTCTCCGCCCAATCGTGCCGATGTGACCAACGTAGAAAGGCGGGCGATGAGTGAAGTTGTAGAAGTAGACACGAGTCCGATCGGCACCAGCCGCGTTGTGATTCCCGGCATGGGCGCCATTGTTCGACATGCGTGGCCGACCATCATCATCGGGAAAGTCATCCCTGTGGTGCTGTTCCTTGCCTTCTTCAGCTGGGTCGGCGTCAGCAGCGCCATCATCGTCGCTCTCGCCTGGTCGCTCGGCGTCGTTGCCTATCAGCGAATGAAGGGTGAGCGAGTCGCCGGACTCGTGCTCATGAGCGTGATCGGAAATACGGCGAAGACCATCGTCGCCCTGCTCACCGGCAGCCTCTTTGTCTACTTCGTACAGCCGACGATCAGCACAACGCTGATCGGCCTGGCCTTTTTGGTCTCCGTGCCCCTGGGCATCCCGATGGCGGAACGCCTCATCAAAGACTTCTGCCCGTTCGACGATGAGACCGCAGCGAATCCAGAGCTCAACCGCTTCTTCTCGATTGCGTCGCTGCTGTGGGCGGCAACCAGCCTGCTCAATGGCGCCGTCACTCTCTACCTGTTGTTGACGCAGTCCGTCACGGGGTTTGTCATCTTGAAATCGTTCCTCGGCCCAGCAACAACCGGGCTCACCCTCGTTGTCGGCATGCTCTTGTTCAAGATCCGGATGGAGCGAGCCGGCGTGAACGTGATCTTCGCCAACCGGGTCGGCGCCACCAGCTGACGGCGGCCGCCGCAACGCCCAAAGACCTCGCTCAGCCAGGGCCGCCGGTTGCCATCTGTTCACCTCGTCGTTGCTTGAAACACCAAGGCGAGGTGAGAAACTACAGACGTGACCACGCGCATCGGGATCAACGGGTTCGGACGCCTTGCGGTTCGTGCGCCCAAGCGTCACCCCGACCTCGAGCTGGCGCACATCAACGAACTCAACGGCGCTGCCACAACGTCGGCACACCTGCTCGAGTTCGACACCGTGCACGGCCGCTTCGCCCACCGGTTCGTGGAACTGGCTCAGCGAGTCGCCGATCTCGCGACATGAACCTTCGTAGCTACGCCGTCGTCACGGCCGCCTACTGGGTCTTCACGATCAGCGACGGTGCCCTGCGAATGCTTGTGCTGTTGCACTTTCACGATCTCGGCTACTCCCCTGTCTCGCTGGCGTTTTTGTTTCTGGCCTATGAGTTCATGGGCATTGTCACGAACCTTCTCGGCGGCTGGGTCGGTTCCCGGCGAGGCCTCAACCAAACACTGGTGATGGGGCTCGCGCTGCAGGTTGTTGCCCTGTTGGCGTTGTCGTTGCAAGGCGATACGTGGAGTCAGGCGGCCTCGGTTGTGTTTGTGATGGGTGTGCAGTCGCTGTCTGGTGTGGCGAAGGACCTCACCAAGATGAGCGCCAAGACGTCAGTGAAGTTCGTCGCTGGAGAGGGCGAGAATCGACTCTTTCGTTGGGTGGCGGTGCTGACCGGATCGAAGAATGCGCTGAAGGGTGTTGGCTTCTTCGTCGGCGGCTGGCTGCTGGCCACCGCTGGATTCCGCTCGTCGTTGTGGATCATGGCCGGCACGGTCGGGGTGGCCCTTGTGC
This sequence comes from uncultured Acidimicrobiales bacterium, assembly GCA_937976305.1. Lineage (GTDB taxonomy): Bacteria > Actinomycetota > Acidimicrobiia > Acidimicrobiales > SZUA-35 > CALEWY01. The sequence continues at coordinate 3,978 of CALJSB010000086.1, read as the reverse complement.
TCTCTGGCCTGTTGCTCGACACTGCGCTCGGGCGGGCCGAAGAGAAGACACCCATCGGGTCAATCTTCTCGAAGTCGACCGCCATCAATCGACTGTCGATCGCCCGACTCTTTTTGTTCGGCGCTCGCGACATCTGGTTTGTTGTCGCCCTTCCGATCTTTCTCGACGACATCGCCGGTTGGTCGTTCGAAGCAACCGGCGCCTTCCTCGCCGCATGGGTCATCGGCTACGGGATCATCCAGTCATTCGCCCCAGCGGTGGTGAGGTCAAAGGGGGATCGCTCGGGGGCCATTGTGTGGCTGGCGGTTCTGGTGTTGGCGACCGCCGCCTTGGCCGCCACCGTCACGGGTACCGACGAGTCGAACGTCGTCGTCGTACTTGTCGGGCTGATGGTCTTTGGCGCCATCTTCGCCGTGAACTCCTCACTGCATTCCTACCTGATCCTCACCCTCTCCCAAGAAGACACAGCGCTCGACGTTGGCTTCTACTACTCGGCAAACGCAGCAGGTCGGCTCATCGGCACGCTGTTGTCCGGGGTGCTCTATCTCACTGGCGGATTGACGCTTGCGCTTTGGGGCTCAGCCGCTTTCCTCTTCATCGCTTGGCTCTTCACTTTCGCCCTCCCTCAGGACGGTGAACGGAAGGAGCCAAGCGGTCGACGCTGGCGGCCCGCTTCGTCGAAGTTGTCAGCATCGAGCCAGGCCACAAACGTTGCCCGTAGTTCGGGCCATCGTTCACCGGTGATACCGAACCAGGCGGTATCGCGGTTGCGGCCCTTGTAGTGCGTTGCGTTGGCAAACGTGCCTTCGTAAAGGAAGCCGAGCCGCTCAGCGGCGGCTCGCGATGGAGCATTGAGCGCATCGCATTTCCATTCGCCTCGGCGGTAACCGAGCTCGAATCCGTGATCGAGAAGAAGGAACAGGGCTTCGGTGGCCGCGGTCGTTTGCGACAGTCCAGGGCCAAAGACAATGGAGCCGATCTCGAACGTACCCAGCGCTGGTTCGACCCGAAGGTACGAGAGAAAGCCGATCGCGTTGCCGCCGTTCATGACCGCAAACGGCAACCAATCAGGCCGGGCGTTGAGGTTGTCGATGAGCGCGGTGAGCGCCCCGAGACCGTCGAAAGGGCCGAACGGAAGGTAGGTCCAAAGCGAGTCTTCAACGGTGTCGAAGACGCTCAGCAGAGCTTCTGCATGGAGAGTGGCCGACAGGGGCTCGAGGGCCACAGTGCGCCGCGATGTGTCGTCGACGGCGGAAACTCCGGAGAGGTCCAGCCGCCGAGGTCGCGGCCGATCGACTGGCCGAACTCGTTGGTTTGCACGCCGTCCCCCGAAGCGGTCAAAACGAACCCGCTTGCGCCAGCGCCTCGGCAACGAGCCGGTCGTTCTCGGCCAGTCGTTCGTTGTCGAGCCCAGGGAGAATGAAACCCCACAACGGCAGCATGTAGCCGCTGAACTGCCAGGCCCCGAACGGGCGACCGAGGAACCACACGTGCATGTGTGCTCCGCCGTCGCCCCAGCGATTGATGTGCACGCGACCAACGTTCGGGAGCGTCATGAGCGCCCGCTCCATACGCAGGCTCATCACGCCGAACTGGGCGGCGAGTTCTTCGCTCATGTCGCCAAAGTCCATGTGTTCGACCGTTCCGAGCATGTACGAGGGGAAACCAGCCTCAGCTTCACCAAACCGAATGCGGGTCACCTTCCAAGTTCCGTCTGACCAGATCCATTCGTCGGCGTCTTCGGTCTCACAACCACACGGTGGGCCGCCGGGGTCACCATGGCGAAGCCGTTCTTCTGCGAACGGCGGCTCGATCTTGCGCACCTGAAACTCTCCCTCGAAGGGGAAGATCGGCCACTCGACGACATCAGGGACGGGCAAACGAGCATCGTCAGTCATGCCATCACCCTCGCACGTTCGACCGCGAAGCGCCGTGCAAATAGTGCTGTCTTACTGCGCCGTGTAACCACCATCGACCGGCATGTTCGTGCCGGTGATGTGTCGGCTTGCGTCCGATGCCAAGAACAGCACCACCTCTGCGATCTCGTCGGGCTCCGGGATCCGCCCCTCGGGGATCGACTCGAGATTGCTCGCTCTGACATCGTTGAGCGTCCGGCCGGACGGATGGCCAGAACCAAGCATCGGCGTCTCGACTGCCCCCGGACAGATTGCGTTGATTCGGATGCCCTCGGTTGCGTGATCGAGTGCCATCGCTCTTGTGAGATTCGAAACAGCTCCCTTCGATGCGCAATACGCGGCGAGCCCGGCCGCCCCGACAAGGCCACACGTCGAACTCACGTTGATGATCGAGCCCCCGCCAGCGTTACGGAGCGCCGGGATCGAAGCTCGGCTCAGATAGAAGGGCCCATCGACGTTGACGCTCATCGTGTGGCGCCACTGTTCATCATCGGTGCCGATGGCGTCAGCTCGGTGAATGACGCCGGCCGCGCTCACCACGATGTCGAGTCGACCGAACTCCTCAAGGGCCGACGCCACCATCAGATCGGCAGTTGCCGAATCGACGATGTTGCCCACGACAGGAACCGCACGACCTCCGCCAGCGATGACCGAGCTTGCGACCTCACGCGTGCGTGCCACGTCTCGCCCGCCAACCACGACGCCCGCTCCACACTCAGCCAGCCGGGCAACAACCGCTGCGCCCATGCCCGATGACCCCCCGGACACCACGGCAACACGACCGCTGAGATCAACTTCGAGCTTGCCCATTCGACGCACCTCCGCCGCCGAGTATGGCACCGCAGATTCGTGCTTCAGGGGGTCTGGATCACGACAAATGTGCCTGCTGTCTCATCAACCGCAACGAGATACTCACCGTTCGCCGACCAACTTCCCCATCGGGCCCTGAACCCGAAACCAATCGTTTCCGGCTTCGAGTCGTTGCCAGTTTCCACGAGTGTGAGCGTTGCGGGAGTGTGCTCAGAGGCCCGACTCGTCATGGTTGAGAACCATGAGCGCTCGGGGGCGACATGAAAAAGGGCGACACGCTCTGATTGGGGATCAAGACTCGTCCAGACAACGTTGTGATCGGACGGAAGGTTGAGATCGACGGACACGACCTCCTCCGCATCACCGCGCTCTCGCTCGACGTCAACAGGGTGAATGAGCAGTTCTGTTCTTCTCGCGTCGACCCACGTCCCGTCAGTCCCAGACGACGATCTACTGGTGCTGGCAACGCCGTAGGTGTTGTTGTTCTCGTCAAGACGTTGGCCCGTCGCCGTGTCGATCACGGTGTCCCCGCACTGCGCCTCGCTGTTGTCGGCCGAGAAGCCCATCCCAAAGCAGAGGATCCACGACTCGAACCGAGCCGCGCTGATCAAATCACCTGAGTCGGCGTCATAGATCTCGAGTTGTCCGACGGCGACGATCTCATCGCTGGTCTCACCCTCGACGAGGCGAACAGCAAAGACTCCAATCAATTGGCCGTCAGGAGAGAAGGCCACCCTCGACGTTCGATTCACATCGTCGCCCCGTACGAGCATTCACACCCACGCCGAGGAAGGTCCCGAGCGAACGACCGACCAACCCACACTCGCGACCAGCGACACGGCACCGAACCCAAGAATTCGCTTCACAAGCAATAAGACGCCCAAACCTCTTCGTTGGTTCAACAACGACGCGAATCGAGTCCCCCTGAAACAGAGGATGTACACGTCCTCAGCTCCGATAGGGCGTCCGGTCCATACAGAGAACTGGACCCAGTGCCGTAGTTCATGTCACAAGCCGCTGGCCCAACCGGCCCGGCGGTCCAAATAACAAACCCCCAAGGACAAACAAAATGCTTCACTTCGAATTCCTCTCAGCATGGATGAAAGCCCAAGCCAAGACCGAGCGTGGCGCCAGCCTCGTCGAGTACGCCCTCCTCGTCGCCCTCATCGCAGTTGTCTGCATCGCCGCCGTCACCGCCCTCGGTAACAGCGCATCCGACAAGTTCAGCCAGGTCGACTCAGCCATCGGCTGA
>CALJSB010000085.1 GCA_937976305.1 uncultured Acidimicrobiales bacterium | reverse complement strand
TTCGTGCCCGTCGGTGCGAGCTGAGTCGGCTCAGGCGGGAGTTCGTCAACCAAGATTCGCAGTGCGGTCGCGCCGGCCTCTGCTGAGCGGTCGAGGCGTAGCACCACGCCGTGACCTTCGAGGGTGGCCAGCATCGGGTCGTCCGCCGGTCGCAACATGATCATGCGGAACCCAGCACCAGCGAACCAATCGATTGCGGCCTCGAGATCGTCGCAAGGAATGACGTACTCGGCGGTGGGCTGAACCATTGGCGCAACGCTAGCGGGGGCAGGCAGCCCGCTCAGCTCGTTTCGACCGCCTGCGGACGCTCGGTGCCGGCAATCGTCACCCGTTCACCGTGACGTCGATGCGGAAAGTAGTCCCACACCGCATAGTGCTGGGTACAGCGGTTGTCCCAGAACACCAGCGTTCCGGGCTCCCAGCGCACGCGACATTGCAGCGTCGGATTCTGCGCCACGTGATCAAACAACATCGACAGAAGCGACGAGCTCTCGTGATCGCTGAGCCCTTCGATGCGCGAGGTGAAGGCGGGGTTCACAAACAGCAACGGTCGCCGCGTCTCTGGGTGCGTCACCACGACGGGGTGTGACGTTGCCGGATAGGTGAAGCCGGGCTTGGGCTCATAGCCGTACCACCGCAAGTCCTGCAGGCCGTCGTGGTGTGCCGTGAGCCCGAGGAGCATGCGCTGCACCGGTTCTGACAGCGTCTCGAAGGCCAGGTGCATGTTGGCAAACATCGTGTCGCCGCCGGCGGGCGGGGCCGTCTTCAAGTGAAGGATTGAGCCCATCGGTGGCATCTCGTCGCACGAGACGTCGGAATGCCATCTCCCACCGTTGTTGCGGGTCGAGTTCTCGTCGGCCCGAACGGAGAAGATCTCGGGATCACCCTTGGCATCGGGGCCGCGCTTGGAAGGGTGCACATGGAGCTCGCCGAACAACCGCCCGAACGCCTTGTGTTGCTCGCGATCGACCTCCTGATCGCGGAAGACAAGCACATGGTGATCGAGAAGGGCCTGACGGAGCACGTCGAGCTGTGGTGAGTTCTCGCCAACAGCCGAGAGGTCGACGTTCTTGACTTCCGCCCCGATGGCGGGAGTGAGAGGCACAAGATTGATTGGTGCTGTGTTAGCGAGCGTTGAGTCGACTGCCACGACGCCGACGCTACTGCGGCGACGCCATTGGTGACGAGGCGACCCGATGTGCAAGATTTGGTCATGCCTGGACAACTCGAGGGACACGTCGCCGTCATCACCGGAGCCGCCAGCGGAATGGGGCTCGCAACCGCCGAGCGCTTCATTGCCGAGGGTGGAAGCGTGGTGATCGCCGACTTCAACGCAGACGCCGGAGAAGAAGCTGCCGCCCGATTGGGTGAGCGATGTCGCTTCACCCGTTGCGACGTGTCGGTCGAAGACGACGTTGCTGCTGCGGTTGCGCTCGCTACCGACGCCTTCGGTCGTCTCGACACCATGTTCAACAACGCCGGCATCGGGGGTGCCTTCGGGCCGATCACCGAGATCAAGGCCGACGATTGGGACACGACGTTCGCCGTGCTCGTGAAGAGCGTGTTCCTCGGCACCAAGTACGCCGCCCGGGCGATGATCGACCAGGGAACCGGCGGCTCAATCATCAACACCGCCTCGATCGCTGGCCTCGGGGGCGGCGCCGGCCCACAGGCCTACTCAGCAGCCAAGGCCGCAGTGATCAATCTGTCGACCACGACTGCGGTCGAGTTGGCGCCGCACCACATCCGGGTCAATGCGATCTGCCCCGGCATCATCTTCACTCCGCTCATGCACTCGGGCGATATCGAATCAGCCGAAGCCATGGTGGCCGAGAATCAGCCACTCCCAAAGCGGGGCGAAGGCGAAGACATCGCCGGCGTTGCTCTGTGGCTTGCAAGCAGCGACTCGGCGTTCGTCTCAGGCGAGGCGATTCGTGTCGACGGAGCTCTGCTTGCGTCCGGCCCCAGAATCTTCGGCCAACAAACAGGCACAAAGAATCTGCATCGAATCGTCGGCATTGCCCACGGCACGACCGGCAAGAAGCCGACCTACGAACGACTCGAGGAGTAGTCGCCCTCGCGAGTAATCGCCAACAGCGGTGTGGTCTAGAGGCGAACGTATTCGAGACGTTCAAGCAGCGCCTTTGAGCGCAACGCAAACAACGCACCGACAGCGATGGCGAGTGCCAGCAGCAGAGCCAACATCGACGGCAAGATCGCGATGGCGGTCAGCACCAGGGCGATGGCAATGCCAGCCCGATTCTCTGATGCCGTCTCGGCGAGGACGATCTCTCCGTCGACGGGTCGCTTCGCCAAGAAGACAAACACACCGACGATGCAGAGAAGGAAGAGTCCGACCGGAATGAGTCGAACCGTGTAGGGGAGTTCTTGTAGCCAGGTCATGCAATGCAAGATCGGCGCAGTGGCAGCCGTCACCTTATGGGTCAACTGACCCACGGCCTGAGCCATGGGTGGCCGCCCCAGATGTAGCACTTGACGATCTATTCACTGTGTGTATAGTAACTCCCAATGGCGATCCAAGGAACCCTCCGATGAGCACCGGACACGTCCTGATGGGGCTGCTCGCGAATGCTGACCGTCATGGCTATGACCTGAAGCACGAACACGACGCTCGTTTCCCTGCTTCGCGGCCTCTTGCCTTCGGGCAGGTCTACGCCGCACTCGAACGGCTCGGCAAGAAGGGGTTTGTCGGGGCGACCGAAGTCGAAAATGCCGACGGCCCCAACCGCACCGTGTATCGCCTCACCGACGAAGGTCGGCGCGAACTCGACGACTGGCTGCGCCGTACCGAGGAACCGTCGCCGTTCGTGGCCAATCCGTTTGCGGTCAAGACCACGTTGGCGCTCCTCGCTGCCGACCGAGACACGGCCATCGACTTCATGGACCGACAACGAGCCACCCACCTCGAGCGCATGCGCGAGCTGACCAGACGGAAGCTCGATCCCGACTCCTCGCTCTCCAATGTCCTCGCCGCCGACTTTGCTCTCGCCCATCTCGATGCCGACGTCCGCTGGCTCGAGTCCGCTCTCGAACGCATCACCCACCTCGAACAGGAAGTGCAACCATGAATCAAGCCCCCAGCCCCAACCTGGCCGATCCCGCACCGTCACCCCACGACGCCCTACAAACCCAAGACGGACGTGCGTCTGCCCCGTTGTTGACCGTTCGGTCAGCCGTCTACTCCTACGGATCCGAACTGGCTCTCCAAGGGGCCAACCTGCAACTCGCACCGGGCGAGATTCTTGCCGTAACGGGCCCATCAGGATCCGGCAAGTCGACGCTGATGTTGGTCGCGGCGGGCGTTCTTGCCCCGACGGCTGGGCAGGTCATCTTCAACGGGAGGGTCATCAGCGACGACAGCGAAGGCGAACGATCACGGTTGCGGCGAACGGAATTCGGCGTGCTGTTTCAGTTTGGTCAGCTCGTGCCAGAACTCACCGCGGGAGAAAACGTGGCACTCCCCCTCCTTCTTGATGGAGCGAAGCGCCAACAGGCACGGGCGGCGGCTGGGTTGTGGCTCGAACGCTTTGGCGTGGCCGATCTCATCGATGTTCGTCCGCCCGATATGTCGGGCGGACAAAGTCAGCGGGTTGCTGCGGCGCGGGCAATGGTGACCGAGCCGAGCGTGCTGTTTGCTGATGAACCAACCGGGGCGCTCGACACCATGTCGGGCGAAGCGGTGATGCGCGAGATCGTCCGTGTCGCCCGAGAAGCGGGCACGGGCGTGATGCTCATCACCCACGACGCCAAGGTCGCTGCCTACGGAGACCGCGAGGTGCTCGTGCGGGACGGCACCACCAATGAGTTGAGCATCAACCTGCGAAACGGTGACGACCGATGAGCTCCCCGTCGCTTGCAACATCACTCCGCCTCGCCGCATCGGGAGGACGAAGTGATCACGTCCGGATCGGCATTACGGCGGCCGGCGCCTTCATGACCACCTTGCTGTTCTTCCTTGCCGCCTCTGTCGGCCTCATCGGCCCGACGGACGGCCCCTATCGGTTCGAGGTGCTGAACCAGCCTGGTCTTCGTCCTGGCGTCATCATCTCCCTGCTGCTGCTCACCGTCCCGACGCTGATCTTTGTCGGCCAGTGCTCGCGGTTTGGTGCTCCAGCTCGCGACCGCCGACTCGCCCGTCTCCGCATGGCCGGTGCTCGTCCTCGTGATGTCGTTCGCATCGTTGCCCTCGAGACAGGTTTGGCTGCATTTGGCGGCTCGATCGTCGCCGCAGTGGCGTACTTCGTCGGTCGGCGCTGGTTTGCGACCGAGCACATCGCAACCATCACCACCGAAACCGAGATCGGCTCGCGAGGGATTTTGCTGGAGGAAGTCAACGCAACCGTGCGCTACGCCCCCACCGACGTCTTGTTCCCCGCGTGGATCGTCGTCGCCTTGGTTGCAGTGGTCCCAGTGTTGGCAACGGGCTTCAGCGTGCTGGCACTGCGTCGGGTCGTCCTCAGTCCCTTCGGCGTCAACCGCTCGACACCATCGACACCACCGAGGCTGCTGCCGGTTGTGCTCTTCGGTGCTGGGACCGCAGCCCTGATGAGCTTTTCAGCCGTCGTACGGCTCTTGGACCTCGACCGGCGAGCCTTCCCACTTGTCGCTCTGACCGGCTTCATCTTCTTTGTCATGATCGCCACCGGCCTGATCATCGGCGGCGCCTCCATTGCCGCTGCGACTGGACGGTTCATCGCCCCACGCACCGATCGACCGTCCATCTTGTTGGCGGCTCGACGCCTCATCGCTGCTCCCTACACATCGACCCGCGCCACCACCTCGATTCTGCTTGCGGTGTTCATCGGTAGTGCCGTGCAAGCAGTGCGAGCATCCTTCCTTGCTGGCACCGACCCTGAGGACACCTTCTACGCCACCACCTTCTCCCTCCTCAACCTCGTGTTGGTCGCCGCCATCGTGTTGAGCTGCGCAAGCCTTGCGATCACCACCACTGAGGCCGTGGTCGAACGGCGACGCACGCTTGCTGCCCTCAAGGCGGCGGGAACGCCACGCCGAACACTGGCCGCATCCTTGTTCGCCGAGACGCTTGTGCCCCTTGTGCCAAGTGTTGTGCTCGCCGCGTCCGCCGGATTGCTTTCGGCCCGAGGTGTGTTCGGCAGCAGGGTCAGCAGTTGGAGTGACGAACGCGGCGAAGTGATCTTGGTGGATGTGCCGCTACCGGTGGCAACCCCGGCACTCCTTGGCGTGTGCGCCATCGCCGTGAGCGTTCTCGCGACCGCTGCGTCTCTTGTTCCGCTGCGTCGTTCATTCGATCACGCTGAGTTGCGCACTGCAGCCTGACGGGCAACGGCAGGGCCGCAACGGGCCACATACTTGACCGCTCGACAACTTTGTGAAAACGTTCACAAAGTCGCTCAATGTGGAGTGGCGCAACAGCAGGGAGCGCACATGCGACCCGAAGACGAGCTCAGTTCACCACCTGGCCCTCGCCTCGCGACGTGGAACGTCGAGTCGATCCGAGCCCGGCACGATCAAGTCATCGCATGGCTCGATGAAAACCGACCAGATGTGCTCGCCATGCAAGAGACACGGTGCCCGGCCCGCCTGTTTCCTACTGCGCACTTCAACCGTCTGGGCTACGAACTCGTGATTCATGGAGGCGACGGAGGTCATGGCGGTGTCGCCGTCGCCGTTCAAGAAACAGACGATGGCCTCAGTTCCGTGCGTGGGATCGACCTTGGCTTTCCAGGGGCAGTTGCGCCGCTCGACCAACCACGCTCGATCTCACTCACCTGGCGCTCGTGGAGAATCCACTCGATGTATGCACCAAACGGCGCCAAGGTCGGGACCGATGCGCACCGCGTGAAGCTGGCCTGGTTTGCCCTGCTCCGCCAGTGGCTGGCCCTCGAGCGCACGGACCATCCGCACAGCATCATCCTGGGCGATCTCAACATTGCCCCTGCCGATATCGACGTCTGGGACGCCCGTCGCTACCGCATGAGGAACCTGACGAGCCCGCTCGAGCGGGAAGCCTTCGCCGCTCTACTCGAAGATGGCTTGGTCGACGTTGTTCGTTCGCACTACGAAGGTGTGCCGGTCTTCACGTGGTGGAACCGACGATCTGATTTCTACGAGACCAACCGGGGTTGGCGCCTCGATCACATCCTCACTGATGCCGAGACGGCAAGGTCGATCGAGGCGGTGTGGATCGATCGACAGGAACGGGGCCGGGATGGCTCGACCGATCACGCACCCGTGGTTTTGGATCTCTTGAGCACCAAACCGGCCGGTCACGCGGGAACAGCCGGCGCTACTCCCCTGGTGGGCTCGGGCCCGACGTAGCGGGCGCTGGGCCGAACGATCTTGTTGTTGCCGGCCTGTTCGACCAGGTGCGCAGCCCAACCGATCACCCGGCTCACGGTAAAGGTCGAGGTGAAGAGATCGGGAGTCAAGCCTGCGAGGTGGAGGACGATGCCGGCGTAGTACTCAACGTTGGTGACGATCACGGCGTCGGGTTTCCACTCCCGCATCACAGCCAGGATCCGTCCCTCGATCTCGATGGCCCGTTCGACGAGTTCACCACCGTGCCGCTCGGCAACCTCTCGCAACAGCAGCGAGCGGGGATCGTCCGCTCGGTAGACCGCGTGACCAAAGCCCATGATCTTGTGCCCTGCGCCGAGCCGATCCCGCACCCAACGTTCGGTCTCTGACGGGTCGCCGATTTCGTCGATCATCGAGAGGGCGAGCGAGGGTGCACCGCCGTGGAGCGGGCCCGACAAAGCGCCAATGCCCGCACACAGAGCCGCGGCGACATCGGCCCCGGTGCTCGTCACCACTCGCGTGGCAAACGTCGAGGCGTTGAACCCGTGATCGATCGTTGCCGTCAGGTAAGCCTCGACCATTGCGACACGTTGAGGACTGACCGCTTCGCCGAGCGTCATGCGAATCCAGTCGGCCGCATGGCCGAGGGTCGGGTCGGGCGGCACCACCTCGAGGCCACGGCGCAGGCGGTGCGTTGCGGCGAGCAACGTCGGAACGGCGGCAGTGAGTCGCGAGGCGATGACCCGACGCTCATCGTCGGTGAGGTCGGTGGTCGGGTGCCCCTCCGGAGCAACGAGCGGCAGCAGGCTCATCAGGGCGAGATGCGGGGCGGTGGTTGCCGAGGCCACCGCGGCGACGAGGCCCCCATCGAGATCGACAACTCGGTTGCCGCCAACCTCTTGCTCGAAGGACGCAGACTGCGCGGCGGTGGGCAGCGACCCGTGCATCAGCAGCCACCACACGTCGGTGAGCGATGTTGATCGGGCGAGCTCGACGGCATCGAACTCTCGGTAGTGGTAGAAGCCTTCAAAGCCCCGGACCGAACCGAGTTCAGTGTCGGCAACAGCGACACCCTTGAGGCCTGGCGGAACATCGAGCAACGCGTTGGAAGGCACGGCATTGGAAGTCATGCATCGAGGGTCGCAGTCATGGCAACATTGATCAATGTTGATTCAGTCAATGTTGACCGACGCAACCTTCGGGTCGACACTGTCCAGATGAGTGCGCTCGAACAGCCTCAGAGTCCCGAATTGCTGACGGCCGCCGAGGCCGCAGCGCGCCTCGGCGTGAAGCGGCAAACGCTCTACGCCTACGTGAGTCGGGGCGTCCTCAGCCGTCGGCTCTCCCTCGATGGGCGCACCAGCCTCTACGCAGCCGCCGACATCGATGCACTACGCACTGCTCGCCGTCGGCCGACATCGGGCGAGGTCACTACGGTGATCGCATCGAGTATCTCCCGAGTGCTCGACTCTGGCCACGAGTATCGAGGCGTCGCCGCCACCAGCCTTATCGACCAACCGTTCGAGCAGGTCGCTAACCATCTCTGGAACGACGTAGAGCCGTGGACGATTCCCGACAGCTGGATCGAACAAGTGAGCGCGGCGCAGCGGCTGTTGCCACACGACACTCCCTTTCTCGATCGAGCCCGTATGGCAGTCAACGTGACCGCCAGCCTCGATCGGTTACGCGACGACCCGGCACCAGCCAACCACTGCCAAGCCGGACGGCGCATGCTGCTCGCGACCGTCCGAGGCCTTCCCACAAACGGCGAACGGCACGCTGAGCTCGACCAGACTTCGACACTCGCCGACCAGCTGTGGACCAAGGTCACCCCAGAGGTCGGCACCGCTCAGCAGCGCGCTGCCCTGAACGCTGGTCTCGTGCTCCTCGCCGATCACGGCATTGCGGCCTCCACGTTCGCGGCTCGTGTTGCCGCGTCGGTCAGAGCCGATCCGTACTCAATCGTAAGCGCCGGGCTTGGAGCCCTCGCCGGACCACTCCACGGTGGCGCCAGCCGACTCGTGCACCAGCTTCTCACCGAAGCACATGCCGAGGGGTGCGAGCGCGTGCTCGGTCGACGTCTCGCCGGCAACCAACGTATTCCCGGAGTTGGCCACGCGGTGTACAAGCGCCACGACAGCCGCGAGGCCGCGCTACACGACCTGATCGCTCTGGGTTGGACCGATGACCACCGTCTCGAGATCTATGAGACGCTGCGACAGCTTCTCGCCGAACGGGTCAATGCCCCACTCAATGTTGACTTTGCCTTGGGAGCCCTCACCTGGCTTGCCGGGATGGGTCCTGCCGGAGGTCAGAGCATCTTCATCGCTCGCATTGCCGGTTGGATTGCGCATGGCATCGAGGAGTTCAGCGAAGACCCGCTGCGCTTCCGTCCGGTGGCTCGCTGGATCCCCGAACGGCCGGAACTGCCGGAGGACGCATGATCAACCACCGGAATCACCCCAGGGCGGGCCGCTATGCCCCCAGCCCCACCGGTCAACTCCACCTCGGCAACCTCCGGACAGCGCTTGTGGCATGGCTCGATGCCCGATCCGCCAGCGCACCGTTCCACCTGCGCTTTGAAGATCTCGACGCCGCAACGGTGAAGCCAGAACACTACGTGTCCCAAGCCGACGATCTACGTGCGCTCGGCCTCGACTGGGATACCGAGCCACTCAACCAGAGCGACCGTATCGAGATCTACTACGACGCGATTGCTGATCTCCGAGCAGCTGGTCAGCTCTACCCGTGCTACTGCTCGCGCCGCGAGATTCGGGAGGCGGCCCAGGCCCCCAATGGCCCGTTGTCACCGCTGGACTACCCCGGCACCTGCCGCACTCTGAGCCCGGCCGAGCGTCAGGAGCGAGAAGATCAAGGGCGTCCTCCTGCCTGGCGCCTTCTCGTTCCAGAAGGGGGCACTCGGCGGTTCACCGACGAGGTTGTTGGCGAGCATGAGGGTCCGATCGACGACGTCGTGGTGCAGCGCAATGACGGGGCACCGGCCTACAACCTCGTGGTTGTCATCGACGACGAAGCGCAGGGCGTCGGCCACGTCATCCGAGCTGACGATCTCGTCACCTCCACACCACGCCAGATCTACATTGCCGAGCTGCTGGGCATCGAGCCGTTCTCCTACGGTCACGTTCCGTTGGTGCTTGGCCCTGAAGGAAAACGCCTCGCGAAACGAGACGGGTCCGTCACCCTGCCGGATCGCCTCGAAAACGGTGAGACTGCCGACGAGGTGCGTAGCTTCTTGGCCGCAAGCCTTGGATTGTGTGGGGTTGATGACCGACCGACCGTGGACGAACTCGTCGAGGCCTACGCCGGCCCGCACACACTGCCCACGGATCCGCTCACGCTCGACGCGGCGTTTCTGGGTGAGACCTAGTCAATCGTTGGCATCGAACGGACTCGCGGAGCGCCATTCGGCTGGGTCACGACCCATTTCGACGAGTCGATTGGCGGCCCACAACGGCACTTCCATTTCGTCACCAGCGATGGCATGGCCCCAGAGTTCGCCATCTTCGTCCCACACGTGGCACGTGTTCTTGTTGGTCGACAGTCGCCGTATCCGCAGCTCTTCCTCGCTGAGCGACTCATCCTCGGCACCCAGCGACACGGCAGTGCCCTGACGTTCGGAGAAGATGTGCATCGACCACATCGACTGGATCGCGACCGGAGCCATGGCGTTGAGTAGCGCGCCGACGTGTGTGCATCCGCGGGGTCCGCCAAAGAGTTCCCGCACCTGGCGGGAGAAGCCTCGGGCAATCGACAATCCGACGAGCTTGTCGTACGCCGGTTCGATCGACGTGCACCCGGTGTGTGGTGTCACCTCCATGACCACATCAGCCTCGAGGATCTCAAGACTTGGGTAGCCGATCACCAAGTCGACAACCATGAGATGGATCGACATCGGTTCGGGATCGTCGGCGATGTAGAGACCCGGCGGCTTCTGGTCATGCACCTGACCCCGAATACGGAGAGCGTGATCGCTCTCTCGGTAGCTACGGACGCTGTAGTTGCGGTCGTGCAGAAGCGGACCGTGTGGCTCGGGAATGTCGCCGAGTCGATCGTGGGGCATACCGGCATCACAGCCGAATCCGGCGTTGGCTACCAATCGGTCTTCAGCAAAACGAGAAAGGAGCGGGGCCAAAGCCCCGCTCCTCTCATGTGTTGACGTTTGAGACCTGACCCCTCGGAGAGGTCAGCGCATCAGGTCGATCAGCCAGCAGCGAGAGCTGCGGCAATCCACTCGTCGGCGAGATCGCGGTTGTCAGCGATCCAGTCAGCGGCGATCTCCTCAACAGCGGCCTGTGAGCCGTCTGAGTCGGTGAGAGCGACACCAGCAATGGCCATGTCGATGAGTGGTGGGTTGAAGGCCTGGAACAGCGCCATGGCGGCCGGGTTGTCGGCACCCCAGTCGGAGTTCACGGTGACTTCGATGTCAGCGGCGGCCCAGCCGAGCTGGCAACCGTCGGGACCAGCGAGGCACACGTCGGCGTCAAGGCCGGTGTAGCCAGGCACGTCGCCAGTGAACTGCGAGTAGGACTCTCCACCCTCGTTGCCGAGTGGGTTCGAGTCGTCAAGCACGCTGTCGTTGGCAACCGAGATCCACATCGTGGTCTCACCAGGCACGGCCTGTGCGAGGTAAGCGGTGGGGGTCCAGGTGTAGATGATGGCGGGCTCGCCGGCCTGCGCCTTGGTGAGGAACTCAGCAAACATGGCGTCGTAGCCAGCCTGGGTCTGCTCGAGGTTGTCCCAGCCAGCGAAGGCGATCTGTGACGCCATGATGTCGTCACAGGTCCAGTCCTCGGGGCAACCGAAGAACTCGCCCTTGCCGTTGCCGTCAGAGTCGAGCTGGCTCCAGAGAGCCTCGTCGTCATTGATCTGGTCGAGGCTGGTCACGCCATTTTCCTCGGCCCAGCTCTTGGTGACGAGCATGCCCTGGAGTCCACCACCGGGCATCACTGAGCCCTCGACGCGCTGGAGGTTGTCACCGATGCGGGTGCCGTCAGGAAGCTCACCCTCCCACCATGAAAGGTGGCCGGGGTACCAGCTGTTGGCCCAGAAATCCATCTCGCCGCGAGCCATGGTCTGGTAACCGAGGTCGGGAGCGAATTCGAGTGCGTCTGGGCTGGAAATGTCGTAGCCGATCTCTTCGAGAAGATCGTGCAGGATCTGAGCGTGGACGTAGCCGGAGCTCCAGTTGGCGCGACCCATGTTGGCGGTCTTGCCTTCGCCGGGAAGATCGCCAGAGGCGACTTCGTCGTCCTCCATGGCTTCATCGTCTTCCATGGCTTCATCGTCTTCCATGGCTTCATCGTCTTCCATGGCTTCGTCGTCAGTCTCCGCACCGGCGTCGGCCGTTGTGGTGTCGGACGAGGCGTCGTCAGTATCAGACGAATCGCCGCATGCCGCCGCCACGAGCGCAAAGGATGCAAGTAAAGCGAGCCACAGGCTCTTCTTCTTAAGCTTCATGGGTTCTCTCCCCAATGGTTGGTTTCGATTAATGACGTTAGGGCAGTTCCGGGGCTTCTGGATGGTCGCGCCCTGACGTCTGGGTACTTCTTGCCCCAGATCTGTTGGTTTTAGGCCCGCTGCAGGCCGACTTCTTCCTCTAAATGTTCGATGTCGAGCACGGCTTCGGATGCGACAGCATCACGTACTGCATCGCCATACACCTTGCGACGTCGGAACTCGTTCACGACACCGCGGCCGCTGGCAAACACGATAAACCCGGAAACAAAGGCCAGGAACGTGCCGACGCCGGCAAGAACGCCCGGCTCGGCGACACGCACAACGCTGACCGTGAAGGCACCGGTGATGACCATGATGGCCATGCCCGCGCCCGTGAGCAGCACCGATCCTTGCCATTTCCGCTTCTCGTCTTTGCCGAGCACACCGGCCGACATCAGCGAGAACAGCACGGCAAGAGCCGCGAAGACAGCTGCAATCGGACCGAGGCGAGGACCGTCGGCGTCGAAGCCATTGAAGATCGGCGTGGCTTGTGAGCGCAACAGGCTGTAGCGATTGCTGATCTCCTGGGCAGCAGCAAGCTGCTTGTTGATGTCGTCGCCAGCCTCCTCTTCGAGGGCTGCGATCTCGGCCAGGAACTCGGGCGTCTCGAGCGACTCGAGTCGACCGTCGTAGAACCACCCGAGGCCGGTGTTGGCGTCGTCGTCGCCAACGGCGAGCGACGAGGCGATGAGCAAGGCAAGAGCGACGACTGAGGTGGCAACTCGCCCCCAAGCAACAACGTCAGGCAACGGACGACGGGGCCCATACGGAGCGTTGAAGGTGGCCAAGCCGCCACCGATCAGCAGCATGACGCCACCGATCAACGCAACCAGCACACCGGGTCCTCGTGAGAACATCTCGACGAAGGCCGAGATCTGCATGGTCATGAAAGCACCGGCGGCGGCAACAACGCCGAAGCCGGCGAGGAGGACACCATCAGACCCCAAACGAGGCGTGCCCACGACAAACGTTTCGATCGTGAGAGCGACGATGCAGAGACCGAAGGCCCAGATGCCGATCGTCGGGAACGGGCCGAAGCTCGTGT
Source organism: uncultured Acidimicrobiales bacterium (assembly GCA_937976305.1). Lineage (GTDB taxonomy): Bacteria > Actinomycetota > Acidimicrobiia > Acidimicrobiales > SZUA-35 > CALEWY01. Next base: position 26,529 of record CALJSB010000085.1, on the reverse strand, counting down.
CGAGCATGTTGAGCACCCAGATGATGATGATCGATGCGGCAATCACACCGAGCAAGATGCCCTGAGCGCGGGCGAGCGTGCGAGCAATCGACTCTGGGAACGACAGCATCGGTCGAACGGCTGCGGCCAGCCCGGCAAGGGCGAGGAAACCGACCACGATGCCGAACACCGAGCCACCAGAGGCCTGGTAGCCGTTGAAGGACAGGCCGGTGAGTGTTTCATCTGCACGTCGGGCCCAGCTGCTGACGAGCCCGGCATCGTTGGTCCACGCGAGGAAGATGGAGGCGAACGCAACAGCACCGCCGGCGGCGCCGATCAGGAGCCCCAAGCGTTCCTGGGCACCGATCGGTGCTGGACGCTCGCTGACCTGTTCGGGCTCATCAGCGACGTTGGCGGCAACCATCTCGGCTCGCTTTTCGAGCATTGCTTCGGGACGATCCCGATACACCCAGGCCTGCTTGATCTTGGTACCGAGGCCGATGCCATCGTCGAGTTCGGTCTGTGAGATCCGGTCGAGAATCACGGCGAGCAAGAAGAAAGCAAGACCGGCAGATGCGGCGAGACCGAGGTTGAGGTTGTTGATCGCTCGGAAGAGCAGACGACCGAGACCACCAGCACCCATGAGGGCGGCGATACCGAGCATCGAGAATGCGAGGAGCAGGGTTTGGTTGAGGCCGGTCATGATGGCTGGACGGGCCAGAGGGAGCTGCACATCGGTGAGCACACGAGCTTCGGTGGCGCCATAGGAGCGCGCCGCTTCGACGACGTCTTCTGGCACTTGTCGAATACCCAGGTTCGTGAGGCGCACGAGCGGTGGGAGCGCAAACACCATCGTCACCATGGTGGCCGACACCTCTCCGATACCGAAGAAGAAGATGAACGGCAGCATGTACACGAAGGAGTGCACGACCTGCATGGCGTCGAGCGTTGGTCGGACGACGTTCCAGACGCCGTCAAACCGGCCAGCCATGATGCCGAGTGGGATACCCACCAGGGCGCAGAGCGTCACGGACACCACGATCATGCCGATCGTCTTGGCCGTCTCGGTCCAATACTCCGGGCCGAGGAACCCACACACGGCGAGCATGGCTGCGCTGGCAAGGCCAACGCGGGTGTTGCGAGTGAACGAGGCGATCAAGAACACGGCGATGACGACCCACACCCACGGGATGGTCTGGATCGAGTCACGCCCGACTTGGTCGCTCATGATGAGATCGAAGAAGGTGCGGAAGGGCCACTCGACCTTGTCGATGATCCACGCCGTCACCGGATTGTTGACCGCCCAGAAAACGAGCTGCTTGAGCCACTCGCCAAAAGGGAACGTGAACGACTCGGGCCACGTGTTCTCGAAGAACTGATTTTCGTCTTCCTGTGCGAACAGAAGAAATCCCATCACATGAACACCTCTCGCTCGAAGCCGTCTATCAGCTGCTCGACTCGTCCCATTTCTTCCATGATCTCTCGGGGATCCAGCGCACCGATGAGCTTTCCACCTTCGTCGACGACGGCCATCAACAGACCTCGTCCAGCAGAGGCATACACATCGTTGAACTTCTGTGATCCGGTTGTGGATTCGAAGTCGATTCGCAAGGCAGACGACACATCGGTGGTGCCCATCGAAGCAGCACGGATGCCATCTTCTGGAACCAGAAGGCCGGTCGGTCGACCAACGTCATCGATCGCAAACGCTCCCGACTGGCCATCGAGCCGCTCGAGGACCTGTGAGATGGTCTCGCCGGGACGGATGACCACCGGCGGGTTCATGATGGTTTCGACGTCGATGACCCGGCCTTGGTCGACGTCCTGCACGAACTCGGCGACATACCCCGTTGCCGGCTGGGTGAGGATTTCTTCCGGGGTGCCGATCTGCACGACGGCGCCGTCTTTCATGATGCACACCCGGTCGCCGATCCGCAGTGCCTCATTCAGGTCATGGGTAATGAACAGGATCGTCTTTTGGAGCTGCTCTTGGATGGCCAGCATCTCGTCCTGCATTTGACGGCGGATAAGCGGGTCGAGTGCCGAGAAGGCCTCGTCCATCAGCAGGATGTCGGGGTCGGCGGCGAGCGCACGGGCCAGACCGACGCGCTGTTGCATACCACCGGAGAGTTGCCGAGGGCTCGACTGGGCGAAGGGTCCGAGGCCAACGAGTTCGAGCGCCTCGAGGGCTTTGGACTCTCGCTCCTTGCGATCGAGACCCTGCACCTTGAGTCCGTAACCGGCGTTGTCGATCACCGAACGGTGCGGGAAGAGCGCAAAGTGCTGAAAGACCATTCCCATCTTGTCTCGACGAAACTCCTGCAGAGCGGTACCGCTCAACTTCTGCACATCGACCCCGTCGACATAGACGTGGCCGTCGGTGATGTCGTGCAGCTTGTTGACGGTGCGAATGGCCGTCGACTTTCCCGAGCCAGACAGACCCATCAGCACGAACGTCTCGCCCCGCTTCACGTCGAAGCTCACGTCGGTCATGCCGACGACGTGATCGGTGGCGGCTTGCACCTCGTTTTTCGACATGCCGTCTTTGGAGAGCTTGAGTGCTCGTCCTCGAGGCTGAGGTCCGAAAATCTTGTAGACGTTTTCGAGCCTGATGATCTCGTCGGCTTCTGACACTCGGTCCCCTTTTTGCGATATTGCAGACGGGGCGTGTTGCTATGACTCGCCCCGTGCGTGTGACGAAGGTAACAACTCTCATCAGCAGCGCACGAACCGTCCCACATGGTGGAACGCTTTCCAATGGTAGGGGTTTCCCGCCCGCTGGCACACAGATTGTCATGAGTTCCAGAAAAACTTCACAATTGGGCCAAAATCCCCGAAAAACGGGCGATCCTCTCCGCACGCGGGTGTCGGAACAACCCAAGAAAGCTCAAAATACGAGTTCAGACACCGTGTAGATGAGAAGTCCAGCAACCCCGCCAACGATGGTTCCGTTGATTCGGATGAACTGCAGATCGCGCCCGACTTGTAGCTCGAGGCGGTCGCTGGTTTCGGCCGCATCCCACCGTTTCACGGTTGAGGCGATCAGTTCTGCGACTTCGCCCCGAAACTGTTCGGCGATGTAGCCGATCGAGTCGGTGATCCAGCCGTCGATCTTGGCCTGAAGCGCCGGGTCGGATTCAAGTGATGCCCCAGCCTCGGTGAGGGCCTGGTGCAGCTGAAGCCGAAGTTCCGACGATGGATCGCTGGTTGCATCGACCAGTCCGGCTTTGATGCGGGTCCACAGCGATGCCGTCCACGCCCGAACCTCGGGGTGAGCCAGCACTTCGTCACGAAGCTTCTCACCACGAGCTTGCAGCTCAGGGTCGCTCTTCAGCCGCTCGGACAGTTCGAGCGTGCGGGCGTCGAGTTGTTGACGGAACTCGTGGTTGGGTTGCTCCCGAATCTCGACCAAGAATCGAGAGACCGCCTCGTAGATCTTGTCGAATACCCGATCGTCAACCGTCTCGGGCACCCACCACGGCGACTCTTCAGCAAGCCGGTAGCGAAACGAGTCCTGGTTCTCGTCCATGAAGTTCGACATGCCAACGAGCGTGTACTCGAGCATCCGCTGATGATGCTCGCCCTCAATGGCCACGTCGACCGCCTTGCCGACGAGCGGCGTGATGGGGATGGACTTGACCCGAGCGCTCACCACTTGGTCCATGCCGTGCTGAATCGTCTCGTCGTTCAGCACTTCGGTGACACCAGCGACGACGGCAGCGCTCTGTGCACCAACCGTCGAAGCGTTCTCCGGTTGACGAAGCCACCCACCAATACGGCGGGCGAGGTCCGCTCCTTCGAGCCGTTCCGTGACGATTTCTCTGGTCAGGAAGTTCTCTTGGACGAACCCACCCAAACTCTCGCCAATCTGGTCTTTGCGTTTCTCGATGATCGCCGTGTGCGGAATCGGCAAACCAAGCGGGTGGCGGAACAGCGCCGTGACCGCAAACCAATCTGCCAGCGCTCCGACCATGGCTGCTTCTGCTGTGGCCCGCACGTAGCCGGCCCAACCGTTCGACTCTTCGAGACCGCGGGCAACGATGAACACCACGGCTGCCAGCACAAGCATCGAGCCTGCAACCATTTTCATTCGCCGAAGGTCGCGGCGCCGCTGGGCATCGTCTAGGGCCATCGGTGATGACTGCACCGCGCAACTCTACGGTGCAGCTCGTGGCTTCGAATCGTCGACGCCGGGTTCGCCAAGTTCTCGGAGTAGCAATCGCGATCGCGGTGTTCGCCTTCGCACTCCCCCGGATTGCTGACTACGGCGACGTCGGCGAAATCATCGCCGACTTCGATCGCAGCTGGCTCGTGCCGCTCCTCGTGGTGTCGATCCTCAACCTGCTGGCGCCAGCGGCATCCCAGGTCGCAGCACTGCCCGGACTCACGATGCGACGAGCAACGGTCACCGACTGGGCCACATCCGCGCTGACGAACGTGGTGCCGGGTGGAAGCGCCATGGCGATCGGACTCACGACAACGATGTATCGGAGCTGGGGTCACACGACCGATGCCGTCGCCCGCTCAATCATCATCACCGGCGTGTGGGACATCATCGTGAAGCTCGCCATGCCCGCCGTTGCGCTCGGCTGGCTTGCAGCGAGTGAGCCAGTCACGCCAGGCCTCGTGCAAGCAACGATCATCAGCCTCGTGCTGCTCGTCGGTGCCGTGTTGGTGCTGCTCGTTGTTGCCGGCTCACCGACGATGGCCGCTCGTCTGACTCGACCGATTCGCCGATTTGTCCGCGAAGAGCAGGTCGAGGAGTGGCGACAAGCAACGCTCGAGCTACTCCATCAGCGTTGGCAGGCGTTGACGTTCTGGACCCTCGCCGGCCACCTGAATCTCGCCGTTCTGCTCGGCATCTGCATTCGGGGCGTTGGGGTCGACAGTGCCGGCCTCACGGCAGCGGCGATCCTGGCCGCCTTTGCGTTTGGTCGACTCGTGACCGCTGTTCCCATCACACCCGGCGGTATCGGCATCTTGGAACTGGGTCTGACCGCAGCGTTGGTGGCCTCAGGGCAGGACGGCATCGAGGCGCAGGTCGTCGCCGCTGTCCTGCTTTTTCGATTCGTCAGCTTTGCCTTGCCCATTCCCATGGGAATCATGAGTTGGTTGTGGTGGAACAACCGATCGGCATCCCCGACAGCCGAGCGCTAGAGGGCAGCGAAGAGGCGAGCTGCCTGTTCGGCTGCCTTGGCCCTGATCTCGTCGCTGTCGACGCTCGTTGCCTGACCGTCTTCGAGGAGCTTCTTGCCGCCGACGATCACGTCGATCGGTCGAACGCCGGTGCTGTACCCGAGGTGCCACGGTGTCATGGTCGGGTACGACCAGGTGACAACGTCGTCCTGGGCTTCGGGCACCAGCTGCCACCCGTTCGTGAGCCATTCCCACGGCACTTCAGGGCTGGCCTCGACGTCGTGTTCGCGAAGCTTGGCGAACGCCAACCGAAACTCATCAAGCATGTTGGCTCCGATGCCATCAGTACCGAGCACGACGGGCGAATCGAAACGCAACGGGTGGGCGTAGCCAACACTGTTGTTCATGTTGGAGCGAGGGTTGTGGGCCATCATGCCGTCGAACTCGATGCCATCGGGTAAGTGGACTCCGTGCACCAGCAACCAGTTCGGCTTCGAACGACGAGCCAGATCAGCGCCCCCGCCGGCGTCGACTGCACCCTCGGCCACATGCACGTGCAGACCGACGTTGTGTTCTTCCGCAAGCGAAATGGCCGCATCAATCGTGCGCGGCTCACAGGTGAACGCGGCGTGGAGGCCGACCATCCCACGGCCACCTTCGCTGAGAAATCTTCTGTTCTCTTCAATCCCGGCCTTGGCCCCATCGGAGCCATGCCGGTCGGTGATGCCGTATGCGCACACGACACGCACACCGATCTCGGCACACGCATCGGCAATCACACTGAGGCTGCCCTCGATGGCATTGGGTGACTCGTGATGATCGACGATCGCGGTACAGCCCGATTCGAGTGCCTCGAGCGCTCCGAGCTTCGCTGACCATTCGATCATCTCGAGATCGAGGGCCCGATCGAGACGCCACCACACCCGCTGCAAGATCTCGATGAACTTCGTAGGCGACGTTGGCGGCGCCGGCATTCCCCGGGCCAACGATGAGTACAGATGGTGGTGCCCGCACACCAGTCCCGGCGTGACGCCATGATCGCTCATCGGCTCACTGTAGATGCACGCAGCGCAGCCCGGACTCGACCCGGCGTGAGCGGAAACTCGTGGAACCAGAGCCCTGTCGCATCGTGGAGTGCCGCCGTGATCGCCGGCGCATAGGGCATGAGCGGCATCTCAGCCATGCCGCGAACCCCGAACGGGCCGCGGGGGTCGGGGACTTCGAGCAGCACCGAACGAACCTGATCGGGGACATCGCCAATACCGGGAATCAGATAGCCGCTGAAGCGGGGGTTCATCACCCGAGCATCGACTACCTGCAGGTTTTCCGACAGCGCATACCCGTGCGCTTGGATCACCGCCCCTTCGACCTGTCCGACCACAAGATCGTGGTTGATGATGCGGCCAACGTCGATGGCACACACCACGTCGTGCACGACGATGTGGCCGGTCTCGACGTCCACGGAGAGATCAACGGCCTCAGCGACATACCCGTAGGCGAAGTTGGGAACCGATGGAGCCCCATCGGGGTCGAGGGGTTCGGTCGGCGGCGGGGTGTAGCGAAACTGGCCCCTGGCTGGGCGTGCGCCATCTCGCCAAGCTTTGTCTGCTTCCTCGGCGGCGCCGAGAATCGCGTTGCCTGTCATCCAACTGAGTCGAGACGCCGACGCCGAGCCTGAATCGCCAGACGAGGCCGTGTCTGAGAACTCGGCGTCGATGGCGTCGAACGGCAGCCCCGTGGCCTCGGCTGCCATTTGCACGAAGGCGGTGTGGGCGCCCTGGCCAACGTCGGCGCCGGCCAGGAACAGCTGGGCGCCGTCAGGCTCATCGGCACCGTCTGGTCCGGTGAGAACGATCTCCGCGTCGCTTCGTTCGGGGTAGCCGAAGGAGAACCCGATGTTCTTGTAGGCGCAGGCAAAGCCCCGGCCGCGCCGGACGGTCGACGTCGAAGGTGGCAGCGATGCAAAGGCGGCGATGGGCTGCGGGCTCGGTAACGGGTCGGTCCATGCCGCGGCATCGGCGCAGGCATCGATCACCTCGGGCAGGCTGACTCCGGCCGGCATCTCGGTTCCCGTGATGCCGATCGAGCCGTCTCGCAATGTGTTGCGACGCCTGACATCGACCGGATCGAGCCCGGTCGCTTCGGCCAGCTTGTTCATCTGGCTCTCGGACACGAAGCAGCCCTGCGGCCCACCAAAACCACGGAACGCACCACCGGGAACCGCGTTCGTGTAGACGGCGTAGGAATCGATATGGGCATTCGGGATCTCATAGGGCCCGGCCACCGTCAGATGCAGATTCCCGAGCACCTTGTTGGAGGTGTAGTTGTAGGAGCCAGCGTCGAGGTGCCCGGTGGCTTCGACTCCCAGGATCGTTCCGTCAGCTCGCGCCGCCCAACGGGTGGTGATTCGACCGCGGTGCCGCTTGTGGTGCCCGACGATCGACTCTTCGCGATTCCACACCGCTTTGACGGGCCGATCGATCCCCCGATCTCGAAGCGCAACCACCGCCAGCGCAACAACGATCTGAAGACTCATGTCTTCCTTGCCACCAAAGGCGCCGCCGATGGCCCGGTAGATGACGCGGACCTGCTCGTCGTCAAGACCCAGCGCGTGGGCGATCTGCTCGCGATCTTCGTGGGTCCACTGGCCCGCCGTCTCGATGGTGATGCGGCCCTCGTCGTCGACGTAGCCAAGAGCAGCCTCGGTCTGGAGGTAGGCGTGTTCCTGGTAGGGCAGCTCGTAGGTGCCCTCGACGACGAGGTCAGCCTCCGCGAAGGCTGCCGCGACGTCGCCCTTGCGAATCACGAGGTGGTGGTACACGTTCGACTGCGCCGGGTGCTCGGGGTGCAGCAACGGCGCATCGGTTGCCATGGCAGCGTCGATGTCGGGCACGAGAGCAAGCTGCTCCCACTCGACCTCGATGAGGGCTGCGGCTCGATCAGCGGCGGCGGACGTCTCGGCAACAACGATGGCCAGATGGTCGGCCTCCCATCGCGAAACATCGTGGGGCACCTCAGACCGCGCCGTCGACGTTGGCCCGATCAGTACCGGCTGGTCGAACATGGTGAGCCCGTACTCGTTCACCGGTACATCGGCAGCGGTGAGCACACACACCACGCCAGCAACCAACTCGGCTGCGGCGGTGTCGAGCCTCGTGATGCGGGCGTGCGGTTCGTTGGTGAACAGCACCTTGGCGACGAGTTGACCATCTCGGTCGATGTCGCCCGCGTAGTTGGTGTCTCCGGTCACCTTGCCATGGGCGTCGGGTTTAGGAATTGAGGGTCCGAGGCTCACGAGTCACCGGCCACCTGGGAAGCAGCGTCACCAACTGCTCGCTCGATTGCGTAGTAGCCCGTGCACCGGCACAAGTTGCCCGAGAGCCCGATCTTGCGTGCGGCCTCGTCAGTCGCCTCGGCCGGCTCGAGACACGCTGCGGCCATCACGAACCCAGGAATGCAGTAGCCGCACTGAACCGCGGCTCGATCGATGAATGCCTGCTGCATCGGATGCAGCTCGGGAGCGGAGCCGCCGTCGGCAAGGCCCTCGATGGTGACGACCGTTGCGCCATCGGCTCGGCCATCGGGCACGAGGCAACTCAACACGGCTGTTCCTTCGAGCGTCACGGTGCAGGCCCCACACTCCCCCTCGGCACAGCCCTCCTTGGTGCCGGTGAGGGCGGCGCTCTCACGCAGCCAGTCGAGCAACGTGGTCCCGGTCGCGGGTGCCACTACGTCCGTGCCATTCACCGTTACAGCCAGGTCTTGCCCGGGCTCTACGTCGACTGCTTCGGCCGCACGTGGGGCAACAACGGCTGGTCCGCCAAGAGTTGGCGCACCAGCCGGATGGACCTGGCCATGTGTTCCGTCGGCGAGTGCAGCAAGTGCCCGCCGCACCATGACCTCGACCTGATCGCTTCGGTGATCGGCGGTCGCTCGGCCGTCATCGATCGGCGACACCGCAGCCCGACACTCTTCGGCAACAGAGTCGATCAGTCGACGGTCGAGATCGCCGATAGCGATCTGTTCGGCGACGAGGCGGGCTTCGACATCAGCGAGGGTCACGATCGTCGGGGCCACGCTGCCGAGAGCAATCCGGGCTTCGGTGATCTGTTGGTCGTCACCGACGCGCAGCACGATGGCGAGGTGCACCACCGAGATGGCCTGTGCTCGACGGAGCCCAAGCTTCAAATAGACGCCTCGGTCGGCGGCTTCGAGCGGCCGAACAGAAAGGCCGGTCACGAGCTCGTCAGCTTCGAGCAACGTGGCCCGCACACCGGTGTGGAACTCCGCGAGATCAGCCGAGCGGGTGCCGCGCTGCGATTGCATCACCACCTCGGTGTCAAGAGCCCGAAGGGCGCTGATCGTGTCGTTTGCCGGGCTGGCCGTAACGACATTGCCAACGATGGTGGCCCGATTGCGGAGGGCCGGTGACCCGACTTCGAGCGCAGCCTGCGCCAATGGCAGACCACGACCGATGACCAGCGGCGAGGTGGCAGCTTGATTGTGGGTCACCAGCGGGCCGAGCATGATCCGATCGTTGCCGGTCGTCGATTCGGTGCTCGACTGTTGTGCAACAGAGATGCCGTCGAGGCCTGCGATTCCGGTGATGTCAACCAGCACCGACGGCATCGACACTCTTCGATCGAGCTCGACCATCAAGTCTGTGCCGCCGGCAATCACCGTTGCGGTGTCGCCCTGCGATGCGAGGAGAGCAAGGGCTTCATCGACGGACGCTGGTCGAACGTATCGATCGGGAACGTGAGCCGGATGCTGGGACTCGTGCATCCATGGCGCCGCTACGGGCAGGGACATCTCCGAACAGTACTCCTTGGTGCCGGTTACGGTGCCCACAGTGACTCGTGAAATCGCAGCGTTCAACGTCACCCGGCGAGTCGTCGGAGGCCTGGCATTTCTCTGGATTTTGGCCAGCTGCGGGGACGTGGCCGGCTCGTTCGACGAGGGTGCGGACGTCGAGGGACTCTGGGCGCTCGAGTCGTTCAGCACGTCGGCCGGCGAACGTGATGACGTCTCCCTGCTGCTCGAGATCGATCTCGACGATGCGGCAGTGAGGGGTGAGACCGTGTGCCACACCGTGCTCGGCAGCCTCAGCGTCGACGACGATGGAGCGATCTCGTTCACCATCCCGGGCTCGACCGCCCAGCCGTGCAGCGATGATCTGCAGGCCGTCGAAGACGACACGGTTGCCGGGCTCGAGGCACTAACCGAGTGGCGCCTCGAGGGTGATCAGCTCACGCTTGCGGGTCCGGACCAGCTGATGATGGAGTTCCGCCAGGCCGGTTGAGAACGCTGACCTTGAGCCCGCCGTGCCCGAACCGGGTGATGGGCTTGAGCCGCCCATCGAGTGCCTTGCCGAGCTTTCGATCGGTGACCACCACCGTCAGCCCGTACTCAGGGCGACGCTCGCTGGCCACGGCGCCGAATCGCTTGTAGAGCGGCATGAGGTCGCCGTCGCCGACTCGTTTGCCATAGGGCGGGTTGGTGATGATGAGGCCGGGGCGTTCGTCGCCGGTCAGGTGGCTCACGAGTCGCTTCTCGACGGTGACATCGCTGGCAACGGCAGCTCGCTTCGCGTTGGCCTCCGCCGCAGTAATCGCGCTTGCGTCTCGGTCGAAGGCTTCAATCGTGACGCCATCGGCGAGATCGGTGCCCTTCGCCGCACCGTTCACGCTGGCCCATGCCCCCGGCTCGAAGTCGGGCCACGTCTGAAACGCGAACGTGCGCGCCCCACCGGGTGGCAACTTTCGTGCGAGCAGGGCGGCTTCGATTGCGATGGTGCCACAACCGCAGAACGGGTCGAGCAACGAGGTTGTGCCATCCCACCCTGAGGCCAACAACATGGCGGCCGCCATGGTCGGTCGGAGCGGCGCCACGCCGAGTTCGGTTCGCCATGCTCGGTGGCTCAGCGGCACCCCACCGGAGTCGACCGACACTGTGGCGATGTCGCGATCGAAGCGAATCACAAAGGGCTGCGTTGGCTCACCGATCGATGGCGGACCGACGACCTGATGGAGCCGCTGAGCGATCGCCGAGGTGTGATAGAGCGCAGATTTGCTCGACGTCACCCGAAACTCGGGTGCGTGACCATCGGCGATCCAGGATGCCCAGTCGATCTCGTCGGCTCGGCGTTGGAGATGATCGAAATCGGTCGCCTTGAACGAGCCGATCCGGACCAGCACTCTCGACGCTGTGCGCAACCAAAGGTTGGCGGCGTACAGCTGGCGGTTGTTGGCCCGAAACTCGACAACACCGCGATTGCCTGGTTTGGGCTTCAGCCCGAGGGCTGTCATCTCAGCCTCGAGAATCGACTCGAGCCCGGGCGTACAAATTGCCGCCGCCTGATGTCGCGTGGGTGCCACGGGCCCACTATCGCAAGGTGGTGGCCTGAAACCTCTGAGCAAGTTCCGTTGCCTCGTTGCTCGGGCTACGGCGCTTGTCTCTACGAGCGGCAGCGTCCGGGCCCGTGTGAGGAAACCGGGCTGATCATGCGAGACTCCCCCACATGGGCATCCTGAGCTGGATCATCGGTGGCTTCATTGTTGGGGTCATCGCCAAATGGCTCGTCCGAGGCAACCCGGATCTCGGCTGTATTGGCACGGTTGCGCTCGGCATCGTCGGCTCGCTGATCGGCGGCACCATTGCCAACCTCATCACCGGCAACGGATTCGACATCGCCGGCGCCGGCTTCTCCGGCTCGATTCTGGGAGCCGTCGGCCTGTTGATGTTTATGCGAAGTCGGGCTGCTGACTCGTGACGGGGTTTCGCACCGCGCTGGCCTTCCTCACCCGGCTCCCCGGAGGCCAACACCCTGAGGATGCAAAGGTACTCACTCGATCTGTCGGGTGGTTCCCCACCGTCGGCATCGTGATCGGTGCCCTCGGAGCCGGTGTGTTCGTCGGGGCAAGTCAACTCGTCAACCCGCTCACCGCTGCCGTACTCGCCTTCGCCGTCACGGCAATCGCAACCGGCGGCTTCCACGAAGACGGTCTCGCCGACAGTGTCGACGCCCTCGCTGGCGGATGGACGGTCGAACGGCGCCTAGAGATTCTCAAGGACTCGCGGCACGGCACCTTCGGCGTGTTGGCGTTGGTGCTCATCACCATGCTCAAGGTGTCAGCGCTCGCACCGCTGAGCGGTTGGGACGCAGCCCTCACCTTGGTCTGTGCCCACAGCCTCGGCCGCGCCGGCGCAGTCGGCCTGATGGCTGTTGCCCCGACCGCACGGCCGGACGGACTCGGTGCCGACTACACCCGCTCGCTCCATCCCACTATCGCGATTTTCGGTGTGCTGGTCGGCGTCGCAAGCGCCGTTGTCGCCTTCGGTGTCTGGGCTGCCGTGCCCGTTGGCCTGGTGGCCTTGGGATCACTGCTGGTCGGCCTATGGGCGTGGCGTCGCATCGGCGGCGTGACCGGCGATCTCTTGGGCGCGGCCGAACAGGTTGGTGAAGCGGTGGTCTTGATTGCCGGCTCTGCCCTGTTGGTGAGCTAGGCCGCCGCTCGACGAAGGGCTCGTTCCAACAACTGCGGATCACCCAAGCGTCGGCGCAGCTCACGCTCGAGGCCGGCGATCGGGTGCAGGTTCTGTGGTGCCCTGGTGTCTTTGTGGGGTTCGCTTGCGTACTTGGGCAGCAATTGGCTCACGATGTCGGCTCGGGTCACCGCGTCGTCGATCGTGCCGAGGCCAGGCAACTCGAGACGCACGACACCACTCAGCGGATGGCTCACCGGACCGGGCAGTCGCAGGTACCACGACCACCGGGTGTAGTGACCGCCAATCAAGAACAACGGCGTTCGCTCGCCAGCACCCAATCGTCCAACGACTCGGTGTTGGGGTTGATCGAGGTACTGCACGTTGTGGGTCTTGATGTAGCCCACGCCGCTCGCTGCCTCGCGACCTCGAAGTGGACCATCGAACACAACCAGGGCACCGCCGTTGAGATCAATACTCAAGGCGGTCTCGACGGCCGTCATGTGGTTGTGCACGCCTAGGTAAAGCGCTTCTGGTGTGCCATCGGTGAGCGGACGAAGGGCGTAGGTGCCGTGCTTGGTCGAAATGGGCCCTGCGTTCGGCGCCGCGGTGTACAGGGCCCGCTCGACAACCGCCTCGATCATCTGCGCTGATCCGGGTTCGCAGCGCACGGCACCTGCGCCCACGGTGGCGCATACCCCCGGATAGGAGACTTCGGCATCTGGATCGGCCGGATCGGCGGCCGAGATCCACACCCGTGCGTCGATCCGGCGCACACCATCAACGAAGCTCACGGGCGGCAGATCACCGCTGGGTGACGGAGCGATGGGAGCCCAGTCGCTCAGCGCTCGCTCAACGGACGCGTCGACTGAATGATCCAGTTCGGCCAAGGCCTGATCGTCGCCGCTGGTGCCGTAGGCCGGATCCCAACTCTCGACTGCGTATCTCATGGCGACTCCATCATGACGGCTCCATCATGACGTCTGGCGAACGACGGTTGAGGTATTCGAGCCCTTGCTGACGGCGAACCGCACCGGCATCCGCTCGGCCAGCGGTTCGATGTGTGTGACGATGCCAACGAGTCGACCGGAGGCCGACAACTCCTCGATGGCTCCGGCCACAACATCGAGCGTCTCTGGGTCGAGCGTGCCGAAGCCCTCATCGAGAAACATCGACTCGAGCCGCGGCGCACCAACGGGAGCGAGATCGGCGATCGAGTCAGAAAGGGCGAGGGCCAGGGCCAACGAGGCCAGGAAGGTTTCGCCGCCCGACAGGGTCCGGACATCGCGCACATGACCAGCGTTGCGGTGGTCGATGATCTCGAACGAGCTGTCGGTTGCCGTCAATGAGAACTGGCCGTTCGACAATTCGAGGAGCCGAACGGTGGCTCGACCAACGAGGTCGTCGAGTGCTTCGGCCAACAACCATCGCTCGAAGCCTCTCGCCGAGAGCTGATGGCCAAGCATCTCGTCGACCGTCCGCTGCTCATTGAGCTCATCAATTTGTGCCGACACCTTCTTGGCCTCACCGAGGCGCTCCGTCATGCGGGCGATGTGCACGGCGAACGACTGGCGAGCGTCCGCCAACGAGGCGCCAAGGTTGCTGATGCTGAGCTCGAAGGGTTGAGCGCCCTCCTCGAGTTGAGTCGTCAACGCCTTCTTCTGCTCGGCCAACGAACGGCCCTTCTCGACGATCTCGGAGCGCTCGGCCTGACGAGCCTCGTGTTGGGTCGACGCCCATGTCGAGAGCTCGGTCCAATCGTCGAGCAACACGTCGCGGGATGGCGAGGGTGGCGAGAGACTGGCGAGCGCATCGCGAAGCGACCCGAAGGCGGATCGGTACTCCCGCTCCTGGGTGGCCAACGCACTGAGGTCGGCTTCGGCGCGGTCGAACGAATCCTCGGCCGCTTTCAAGAGCGTGCCAATCTCTGCCCCGTTGGCCCGCGCTGCCTCGATGAGCGACAGCTGCTCGGTGAGGTCGGCATCGGACACCTCGCGATCGATCGACTTGCCGGCCTCAGCAAGCTCGTTCCGAAGGGCATCGAGCTTGGCCTTTTGTACCGCGATCGAGCTCGCTGCTTGATCGGCGTCGGCCTGCGCCTGTTTGACGACAGCCGCCGCCTCGTTCGCTGCTTTCTCCACGCTGGCGAGCTCGGCTGAGGGATCATGATCAGGCAGCTCGGCGACCACTTGCTGGCACACAGGACACGGCTCGCCCTCCACCAAGGCGCTCAGCCATACACCCGCATCGGCTGCCGTTCGCATCTTCGAGAGCTTGGCCTCTGCTTCGTCACGGACCGTCAGCACCGACGCCAATGCCCTCTCCGAAGTAGTCAACCGCTCGTCTGACTCCGCGACCTTCGGCGTCAGGTCCTCAATCTCGACCGACATTGCTGCGGCCCGGTGCCGTCGATCGAGCTCGGCTTTGAGAGCGTTGGGGTCGGCAAGGTCGCCGACATCGGCCTCGTGCTCGTCGCGCCGACGCCGGAGCTGGTCGCGGGCCTCTCGACTCTCGGTGAGGGCCTCAGTGGCCGCCACCACCGATGCTCCGAGATCAACCACCGCTTCGGGCACTGCCGTTTTGCTGAGCGCCTCGAGGTGCCCGTCGATCGACGCGACCGCCTCTCGGAGTTCGACCAACTCGGCATCGACCGCGGTGACTTCGTCTTGAACCCCGGCCGCCTCGGTTGCGAACTGCTCGAGAGCCTGCGCCTTCGCCTCGGCATCGGCAAGCGCCGCTGGTGTGGCGTCGGCATGCCGATCGAGCTGCTCCTGCAACACCTGCATTTGGCTCGCCGCCTGCTTGGCCCGCTCGCGGGCAAGCGTTCCCATGCGGGAGTACATCTCGAGGTCGAGCAGGCGGCGCAGCAACTTCTGCCTGCTGGCGGCATCATCTTTGAGGAACTCGGCAAAGTCGCCCTGCGGCAACACCACCGTGCGGGTGAACTGGGCGAAGTCGAGTCCGAGCAGTTCCTCGACGGCAGCCGTCAGTTCTTTGGCCCCGGAAGCCAACACGGTGGTGAGCGCCAGTTCGCCGTCGGCCGCGGACCCCGTTTCGAGCCGAGCTTCCTTGGTGGTTGCCCCGCTCTTGGTTCGACGCACGACCCGCACCGCCGTGTAGCGGCTGCCTCCCAGCTCGAAGTCGAGACGAACCTTGGCCTCGTTTGCCCCCTGGTTGATGACGGGAGCGACGAGGCGCACGTCGTCGTAGCGAGCGACCGACCCGAAGAGGGCGAAGGTGATGGCATCGATGATCGAGGACTTTCCCGATCCGGTCGGGCCGACAAAGGCAATGAGGTCGACATCGCCGAAGTCGAGATCGAGCCGCTCTCGGAAGGTCGAAAAGCCCTCGACTTCGAGCCGAACCGTCCTCATGTCGGGCTTTTCTGCGGGGTCGGTTCGGCCTCGTCGGGCGAGGTGACCTGCTCGTAGAGATCGCCGAAACCACCTACCAGTCGTTTGTCGCTGATGTCGCTCTCCGCGAGATAGTCGGCAAACAACTCGTGTGGCGTGCGCCCGTCGCGACGTCGGGGTGTCGGCTGACGATCGTCGACTCGCTCGACCATCACGTCGACCACACCGTCGCCCAAGAGCTCGCGAATCTCATCGGCTAGGCCTGCCCGAGCTGCTTCGGTGACCTTGACCCGTAGCCAATCGTCGCCGAGGTCATCAGCAAGTGCCGCAAGCTGGTCGACGGTGCCGGTGATGGTGCGCAGTGAGCGCCCAGCCGACAGCTCTGCCGGCGAGACCTTGGCGGCGATGCCGGGCTCGAGATCGACGATGTTGACCTGTTTCGTTTGTGCCTCCTCGCCAAAGTCGAGCTGGAGCGGTGAGCCGCAGTAGTGGATGGCCGTGGGGCTCGGCACCTTCTGCGCTCGATGGAGGTGGCCGAGGGCGACGTAGTTGGCCGTTGTGCCAAAGGCCTGGGCCGGCACGGAGTATTCCTCGACGAGGTGAGCGCTGCGTTCGCCGCCACCAGTTGCCCCACCCTGCACAAACGCATGGCCGACAACCAGGTTGACCGCATCGGGCCCAAACCCGGCCATCAACGACTCGAGCACCCGTCGCATTCGGTCGGCGTAGTTCTGTGCGTGCTCGTAGCCCGCGTCGTTCATGAGCTGATCGGCCCGCACGATGCTGCGTTGGGACACAAACGGAAGCATGGCGATGTCAACCGGTGTGTCGTCGGCCGTGATACTCACGACGCCGCCGTCTGCCGGGCCTCGAGCTTCGGCCAAGAGTGTGACCCGACCCAGGCTGAGCAATGGCGCAATGGCGGCAAGCCGGCGGGGGTTGTCGTGATTGCCAGCGATCGTCGCCAGCGGGGCGACCTCGGCCAGCTGGAGAAACGCTTGGTAGACGATCGATTCGGCTTCGGGGGTCGGTGCTGCGGTTTCGAACAGATCGCCGGCAACAACGATGAGATCGACCTTGGATCGGTCAGCAATCTCGACGATCTCGGCCAGCACTGCCCGGTGCTCATCGGCGCGCGAATGGCCGCGAATCATCTTGCCGACATGCCAGTCGGACGTGTGCAGCAACCGCATGAACTGAATCTAGGGCGGCGCTGTGACACTCCCGAGTCCGACAACCAACCCGGCTCTACATTGGGGTCATGGCACGTCCCACGACCTCCCGCCAGCCCCAGCCACCGAAGCGGTTGCGACTCTTGAACGAGGTGCGGACGCTCGTGCAACCAGCGCGAATGATCGTGGCCTCGCCAGCCGTCGTCGCTCCGGTCCGACGTCGAGCTTCAACGACCCAACGCCAAGTGCTGACCATTCCGGGGTTCGGAACGACGGACCTCGCCATGGCTCCGGTTCGGGCCTATCTCAAGGCCCTCGGTCACCAGCCACACAGGTGGGACCAGGGCCGCAACAACGGCGACGTCCCCCAGATGCTCGATGCAACTCTCGTGCGAGCCGATGATCTGGCGTCGCAGGTAGGCCCACTCGATCTCATTGGGTGGAGTCTCGGCGGTGTCGTCGCTCGCGAGGTGGCTCGCGACCGTCCCGACACGGTTCGCTCGGTGATCACCTACGGCACGCCGGTGATCGGTGGCCCTCGGTTCACCGTCTCTGCTGAGACCTTCGGCAAGGAGCGCATCACCGACATCGAACGCCAGATCGTCGATCGTGAACAGATCCCGATCACGGTGCCCATCACGGCGATCTACTCGAAGAACGACGGCATCGTCGATTGGCCTGCGTGCGTCGACCCCTACCCCAACAACGTCGACCACATCGAGGTGTCGTCGAGCCACACCGGGATGGGGATCGACCCCGACATCTGGAAGATCATCGCCACCCGGCTCGAATAGGGGTGCCGCTGTCAGACGTCAGCGTCTACCGTCTCGGCGGTGGCCTTCGACGAATCGCGACAGTACGAGAACCTCAGCGGACCAGAGATCGGCCGTCGAGTAACCGACGAGTCCATCCTCTTCCTGCCCATCGGCGCGGTCGAACAACATGGCCCACATCTGCCGCTCGCGGTTGATCACGTCATCGCTCACGAAACCGCCTCAGCCGTTGTCGCCAACTGCGGCGCCGATCTCGACGTCTGGCAACTTCCAACCCTCGCCATCTCAAAGTCGAACGAACATGCGTGGTCACCCGGCACGCTCGTGCTCTCCGCCGACACCATTATGCGAGTGCTGCTCGACATCGGTCGGTCCGTTGCCACGACCAATGCCCAGCGATTGGTGTTGCTCAACGCCCACGGTGGCAACACGACCCTGCTCAACACGGCGCTACGAGAGATCCGTCTCGAAACCGGTCTGAAGACCTTTCTGATGCACCCTTCGTTGCCACCCGCGTATGGCGGTGTATCCACCGAAGAAGAACTTGGGATGGGCATCCACGGTGGACGAAACGAGACCTCTGTCTTCATGCACCTGCGACCCGACGACGTCAACCTGTCGCTCGCAGAACGAAAGGTCCCCGAAGCCATCGCCGAGAACACTCACGTGAAGTTCGGCGGGTCGACCTCGTTCGGCTGGCTCTCGAACGACTTTGACCCTGACGGCTACATCGGCGATCCGACCGGGGCCTCGGCCGAGCTCGGCAAGCAGCTGTTTGAGAACGCAGTAAGCAACCTCAGCGACGCCATGGCTGAGGTCAAGACGTTCGACTTCGGGCGATGAGCAGCCTTCCCTTCATGAGCAGAGCTCTTCAATGAGTAACCCGGGGCCGCTTGATCCTCACCCGCCGCTCGCGGAACGGGTGGTCACCGAACGCCTGACAATCCGACGCTGGGACATCGACGATGCGCCGGCGCTGCACGATGCAGTCACCCGCAATGTCGAACACCTTCGGCCCTGGATGCCGTGGATCAAGTTCGAACCGCTCACCATCGACGAGCGGGCGAGCCTCATCAAGGACTGGAACCGAAGCTGGTCCGAAGGAAACGACATCGTCTACGGCGTGTTCCTCGACACGACCGTCATCGGCGGCACCGGCCTGCATCGACGAATCGGCGTGGGCGGCCTCGAGATCGGGTACTGGCTCGATCAGGATCACTGCGGCCAAGGCTTTGCCACGGAACTCACGGCGGGGCTGACAACAGCGGCCTTCGCCGAGCCGGGCATCGAGCGAGTCGAGATTCATCACGACCGAGCCAACGTGCGTAGTGCCGGCATTCCAGAACGTCTCGGCTACGTGCGAATGCGGGAGGAAGCTCGCGAGATCGACACCCCAGGCGAAGAGGGGCTCACGGTTGTGTGGCAAATGTTGCCCGGTGCCTGGGCTGACCGCTGAGTCAGCCCGTTTCGAAGGCAACTGCCACCGTCTGTTCGACACCGGTGGCGGCGAGTTCGGCGAGCAGGTCGTCGATCATCGGCCGATTGGTGTCGTTCACCTTGGTCGCCACGACGACGAACCGGGCATCGGGGGGCACGCTTGTTGTGACACCTCGCTCGTGAGTGATCACCCGAGCCGCGGCCACAGGCGTGAGCCGCACATAGGGAGAGCACCCGGCGAGAGCGGCAACGCGCAGCGGACGCTGACACTGGTCGGCGATCACTCGGCCCAACGCGTCTGCTCCGATCACTGACACGACGACGGTCGCCGTTGAGGGGATGACGGGCTCAAATGGTCCGTGGGCTTTGAAGGGGCGGTGACGAGCACCGTCCGCCTCGACCAAGACTGCTGTCGTGTCGTTTGAGGCGGTGAACCAGTGATCGCACCGTTCAGGGCTGACGCCGATCGCCTTGCCGCCGTCAATGCGAGACCACGCCATCAGCGGCCCCGCAGCCGACCCTTCTGTTGAGGAAGACGCTGCCAGTCGGGCGAGCACCGCCTCGTCGGCCGGGTCGATCATGAGGTCGAACCCGTCGGCTTGATTGGCCGCCATCTTCGTGGTTGTCGTGGCGATCGTCGGGATCCCCGAGGCGACGAACGAGTGGGCCATGGCCCGCATCAGCGTTGTCTTGCCACCACCACCCACGAAGGCAACGTGTTCCCGATCTCGCAGGCCGAGGGCATCGGCCAGCTCGTGCGAAGCGATCGACTGCGTCTTCATTGGGCTGCACTCATGAGGCTGGGCTCAGAACCGCTTCGAGTACTCCCCCGCCGATCGCCAACGCCTTGTCTGAAATCTCATGCGGGTTCACGTCGAGGCGAGCATCGAGATCGCCGATCTTGAGACCTGCCGGCACGTCGGCACCGTCCAATATGAGGCCTCGTACGACACCTTCGAACGGTGCCGCGACGGGCGCTCCTCCGACGGTTCCGAGCTCTTGGCCTGGTCGCGCCTGAGCACCGATCTCGACCTGCCACTCGACTCGACCGGCTTGCGGCGACCGGAGAACCCGGTCGACGTCGTGGCCGCTGACCAAACCGGGGGTGCCCGTGTTTGGGGCTGCCGAGCCCGACCACAGAACTCGCCCCAGACGCGGACCGCGGAGTGTCTCAATCACCGCATGGCAGTCGACCCCGGCGGTGAACCCCGGACCCAGCCCAACAACGAGCTCAGCATCGTTGATCGTCGTGTCCAGATTGGCCTTGGCCATGCGGGCGTCGATCACCACAGCGGCTTCGATCGGCGGCAACTCGGGACTGACGACAACGGCGACCGAGCCGGTCAACGCAACGTTGAGCGCCTCAGCAGCGGTCTCGGTTCGCTCCCCGACCATTCCTTCGATGTCGACCCGACCGGCAGCCACCGCGGACGACAAGGCGACGGTGCGCCGAACAGTCAACGGTTGGGCCATCTCGGTGACAACAACGGGAAAGCCAGCACGGGTCAAACGCCATGCAACGCCAGTTGCGAGGTCTCCCCCGCCGCGCACCAGCACGAGTCGCTCCTGGTGCTGAGCGGACACGCCGGCGCCGTCGTTCACGAATTCACACGGTAGCGATACGGCGTCGCCCCGGGGCCTTCTCTCCCCATACCGTCTCTCTCCCAATACGTTTGTGGGTGAACACGATCGCCGACGAACGGGGAACCACATGAACAAGGCACGCGGGCGCTTGATGTCTGACCCAGAGGTTGCCGCGGCGTTTGATGTTCTCAGCAATCGACTCAGCGGGACGGATCTTCGCTCGTTCCTGCTCGCCGTTGCGTCCGAGCGAGCCAGCCGGGTCCAACCATCCGATGCCCTCCGACAACAACGGACCGACCGGTTCTGCGAGGCGTCTGATCTTGACGCCGTGGCCCTCGCGACCGCACAAGCCACGGCTCTCGAAATGACAGCCAGCTCCCAGTTCGAACCTGTGCAGCTCTCGCCTCTCGCCCCACTCGGGACCAGCTCGACCTTTGGGTCGGTGCCTCAGAACAACGTCGTCACCACCACACGGTTGTGTGAGGTCGTCTCTGATCCAACCAACGCCCTGGCCTTGGTGGCGGGGGCACGCCGCCGCCTACTCAGAGACCGAAGCGAAACCACCCGCCTCAGCGCCGTCCAGCGAGTCGTCCGGGCTCAGCAGTTCGACGCTCCAGGGTCGTTCCCGCACTTCTCGCTCTTGGGGCTGATCTCGGTCGGTCGTGACCGAGGCAGCCGCCGTTTCGAGGTCGACGAGCTGACGCAGCAACTCACCACCTTGGTCGATGTCGCCAAGGCCATCGTCCCGACCGGAACCCTGCGGGTCGACATCTCAGACAACAGTCTGCGCCGAGACGAAGCCATGGCGATGGTCGAGAAATTGTCTCCGGTGGTCGAAGCATCGTTCGTTGGCGCCCGAGAAAGGTCGGTGGACTACTACCCGCAGTTGTGCGCCAAGCTCACGATCGAGCGTCAAGGCACGGTGCATGAGATTGGCGATGGCGGAGTGACCAACTGGGCCAGCGCCCTCGCCGCCGACAACAAGGAGCGGCTCGTCATCACGGGTCTCAGCCTCGAGCGGCTCGTTTGGCTCAGCGAGCCCCGCGCCATCCGCCGAGCCCAATAGCCCCCCATCCACCGCAATTGGCAGATTCCCGCACGGCGTCCGTGCACGAATCTGCCAGTTCGGGTGTTAGGGCTCGCGCTCGTGTCCGATGACCTCGGCCAAGACCGAAACGGCGATTTCCTTTGGTGTCTCGGCTGCGATCTCGACACCGAGCGGTGAGTGCACCTTGTCGAACAGCGCCTCGTCGACTCCGGCTTCGATGAGCTTTGCCTTTGTAGTCTCCCAGCGACGGGAACTGCCCATGAGCCCGATCGTGGGCGCCTCCGAGGTCAACAGCGCAGGCATGATCTCGACGTCGAGGCCCACGTTGCGGGTCACCATGACCACACGAGTGTGGGCATCAATCGGCTGGGCCAACAGAGCCTCATCGATCGACCCGGTGACCGTGAGTACGGGTTGGCCGTCCGCTCCGATCATTTCATCAAGCAGATCGGCTCGGTCGTCCCAGACCACCACTCGATAGCCGAGCCACGATGCCAGCTCGACGATCGCATGGCCGACATGGCCGGCACCGATCACGTAGACGGTGGTGGTTGGCATGTGGGGCTCCAAATACAGTTCGACTTCGCCGCCGCAGACGCCGGGGTCACCGGATGCGGGATCAACAAGGGAATACGACAACGTTGTGGATCGCCGGCTGGCAAAGACGGTCTGGGCTGCCTCACACACTCGCGACTCCATCTCGCCGCCGCCGACAGTGCCCGATGTTGTGCCGTCGGCGAAGACCAACATCTTTGAGCCAGCTCGACGGGGCACTGATCGGCTGGTGGACACAACCGTGGCCAACACCACAGGACGCCGTTCGTCGACGGCGGCAAGCAGCTCTCTCAGGAGTTCAGTCGTCATGGCTCATCTCGGTGACAGCACCACCGGCATCATGGCGATACATCGGGTTGGCCAACAGGTCTTCGACGAGATCGAGGTTTCGGGCGTTGTAGAGGTCGTGCTCGTACCGATGGAGCACGGCCCGGGTTTCCGCTGACGTCGAAGAGGTCACCGGCCGAGTATTGCGGGCTCGCCCCACACCAACAAGCAGCACAACAAGCCCCGCACAATCCGCCACCACCATGCTCGCCCGACCCCGAGCGCGACCCTGACGTCGGCCCCGACAGTTCGGGGATCGTTCAGGGTGTTCTCTGATACCGGGCCAGATGCTGTGCATTGACACTCGATGCATGACGTTCAACCAATCAACTCAGGCCCCAACCGACTCTCCGAAGAGCCCGCTGGGCGCATCCAAGCTGATCGCTATTGGCGCACTTGCGCTCGGAGCAATGGTGCTCCCCGCATGCGGCGACCTCGACTTCGATTTCTCGATCGGTGAGGACGGCGAGGGCGACGTCGAAACGCGGACGATCGAACTCGATGGTGACTTCAGCGCGATCGATCTGGCGACGTTCATCACGGCGGAGATCGAGGTGGACCCAGACGCACCGGCATCACTCACGTTCGCGACAAACCCGAACTTGTTCAACAACCTCGAGGTCGAGGTCGAAAGCGACAGGTTGAGCATCTCGATGATCGACGTCGGAAACGCTGACGAAGCGCGAGCGGTCATCGTCGTGCCATCCCTCAGCGAGATTGAAGTCACCGGCGCCGTATCGGCCCACGTCACTGGCATCCGCGATGACATCTCGCTTGCCATCTCAGGCGCCTCGAGCGTCGAGGCATCAGCTGCGGATGGCACCACCATCGACAATCTGACGGCCAAGGTGAGTGAGGCGGCTGATCTCGACGCCGACGACCTTCAGGCTCACAATGCTCAGATCGAAGCAAGCGGCGCCTCATCAGTCGACGTCAACGTCGCCGATGAAGTCACGGGGTCGGTCAGCGACGCATCGAGTCTCGATGTCGACGGAGATGCTTCGGTCGACGTGCGAGTCAGCGATGCTGCCTCGGTCGACTGACGCCTCTTCGTCAGCCCGCTTCAGGTCACTCGTCCATCTTGGCAAACACCAGCCGCCGCATCAGCGCCTCGCCCCCTCGAGGAGCGACCCGACCAACGACCGCCGACACCTTCCCCGACGGGCCGGGGACAAGCCTGGCCCGGTTGGAATCGAAGATGAGTTCAGCCAGATCCTCCGGAGCCATGCGGCGACGCTCGTTGGAGTTGTCCGGGCTGTACCTGCGGGCGTGGGCCGTGCGGGTCGGACCGGGGAACACTGTTGTCACACGAACGGCCGGATGCAACGACGACTGCAGCGTGCGCCCGTACATCTCGAGACCGTCCTTTGTTGCTGCATACACCGCAGCGCCCGGGTAACCCGTGAAGTGCGACAGGCTCGACATCAGCACGATTCGTCCGCCCGCCGTCACCTTGGCGCTCGCCATCAGTTCACGGGTCAACAGCAGCGGCGCCAAGAAGTTCACCGCGATGACCCGCTCGTGCTCCTTGGCATCGACCGATTCGAAGGCCCCGACCGCGCTGATACCAGCGTTGTGCACGACGACGTCGAACGGATCTTCGTCTCGCACCCACGCGACGTCGGACGTTGCCAGGTCGACGTGGCGCATGCTCACCCGGCCACCGGGGGCGATGTCGACCACATCTGCCGCCCGAGCTTGGTCGTGGTCGATACCGACAACTTCGTAGCCCTCAGCCGCATATTTCAGCGTGAGCGCTCGGCCAATGCCATCGGCGGCACCGGTGACCAGTGCCCTTGGCGGGTGGTTCGGCTCGGCCAACGGAGGGGTCGATGGGCCTCGACGTCGAGCGAACAGCGAAACAGTCCCCGGCGCCACTACCCCAGCCGCTCGAAGGGCTTTGTTGGGAAGTCCGATGGCCCGATTGCGGCTGCGTGAATCGAGCGACTCCACGATGCCGTCGGCGACCGACGATGCGGAGGGCCACCGCTCATACGTTGTCGCTGGCACGCCGACCTTGCCCGGCATGGCGGTGTTGGTCGCACCGGGATGCACCACCCGAAATGAGACGTCGCCGTCCGGCTCCTCCGCCCGGAGGCTGCGCACGAATCCGTCGAGAGCCTTCTTTGTTGCGACGTAGACACCCATGTCTGGGAAGGCCACGGTCGAGACAACGGAGCTCACGAATACGACTTCACCACCGGCCCGCCGCAGTAACGGGAGTAACCGCTGCGTCACTGAGATCGGCGCCGCCAGATTCACGGCCACGAGCTCGCGAATCGAAGCGACCGGCTGCTCCCAGAACGGCCCCGTCCACCCAACCCCGGCGTTGTTGATCAACACGTCGATGGCGTCGATGCCCTGGCTCTCGCACCAGGCTGCGATCGTTTCGCCAGCCGAGGGTTCCGCCAGGTCGCACTGGCAGTAGTTGTCGGTGCTGAAGCCGTTGGTGCTCAAAACAGCGTCGTCGAGCTCGTCGATCGACCGGCGACCGACCAGCACCAACCGTTCGTCACCCAGACGGTGAGCGAGCGCAAGGCCGATGCCGCTCGTTGCTCCCGTGATCAGAATCGTCCGCGCCATCGCCACCTCCCAGCCCGCTTCACCACCCCGAACTGGAGGCCCCTACCGGCAGAAACGCCGGTGGGAGACTCCAGAACGGTCATGTCGTTTGGCTCCACAGTCGTGTGGCGTGCTCTCGGGTGCGAGCAGCCAGCTCGCCGAGGTCGGCGTCGAGCACTTCCCCACCACGAACCCGCCACGTGCCGGCCACCATCACGTCACGAACGTGGGCCGCCGTGCGCCAGAGCACGAGCTGCTCCGCCAGGTTGTGCTCAGTGAGCGGGGTCGGGAACTCAGCATCGACCAACTGAAGATCAGCCGACCAACCAACGTCGAGCCGGCCCACGTTGTCGAGTCCGAGCGCCTTGGCCCCGCCCTCGGTCGCCAAGCCCAGCACCGTTGGCGCGGGCATAGCTCCGGGGTTGAGCAGGCGGGCCTTGTGTAACAAGAAGGCACCACGCATCACGGCATAGAAGTCGTTGACGTACCCGTCAGAACCGAGGCCTACCGTGACCCCCGCATCAAGAAGCTCGGGGATGGGAGCGATACCACCACCGACCTCGCAGTTGGCGAGCGGCATGTGGGTGACCCGCACGTTTCGTTCAGCGATGATCTCGCGCTCTCGCTCGGTGATCTGCACGCATTGGCTGGCAAGAAACCCTGGCCCGGCAACGCCGATGTCGTCGTAGAACTCGAGCGTGCGCTTACCAAGGTGCTCTTCACACCACTGACCTTCGTGCACCCCTTCGTTGCAGTGGGCGTGGGTGAGCACACCGAGGTCGGCCGCCATCTCAAACGCCCGCTTGATGTAGGGCTCAGAGCAGGTAAAGGCAGTGTGGAAACACATCAGGCCCGAGACGAGATCGGAATCACGGCACGCCTCAATCAGCGTCACGTTCTCCTGCAACCCGAGTTCGGCAATCTCCGGGCCCGCTCGTTCGGTGGCTTCGAAACTCAGCAGCGAACGCAAGCCTCGTCGTTCGGCGACCGCCTTCTGGGCCAGCAGCGCCTCGGGAATCGCATTGGGCGCTTCGAGGATGTCGTAGAAGGTCGTGATGCCCGAGCGCACCATCTCGGCGCATACGTAGTCGGTTGCCGCTTCGATCATTGGCGTATCG
>CALJSB010000084.1 GCA_937976305.1 uncultured Acidimicrobiales bacterium | reverse complement strand
CAGTTCGGCCCCTCCGACGAGCCCTACCGGGCAACCTGCCCCCAATGGCCTTCCCTCGACTCATAGGGGTCAGTTACAAAACGTCACGCAGTCCTGAGAGGTGTCAGGCACGGAGCCCTTACGCGCTCAGTCCTACACGTGCCTGACCCCTCCGGACAAAGAAGCCCAGTGTCTGTTGCGCTCGGTCGTACACGTGCCTGACCCTCAGATCGTGTAGCCCGTCAGCCGCCGAGCTCGAGATCGTCGAGCGGCTCATCCAGAAGTGGCGCATCGGCTGGCAGTGCCAGATCTGACGTCAGCGTGTCAGCAGCGAGATCGGGTGCTGTGTCGAGCGCCACGCCAGCGTCCACCGGCGAGGCCAGAGCGGGTGCTGCGAGGTCTGCACTATCCGAGAACGTCGCTGGCTCCGGGGCCGGCTCGGCTTCGATCGCAGGCGCTTCGGGTTGTCCGTCGCTCGCTGCAACCTCGGTGGTCGGTGCGGTGGCGCCAGACCCAAACGTTGCATCGACGTCGATCTCGGCGTCCAAGCTCGGCGCCGTGTCGAAGCTGTCGATCGAGTTCATCTCGCTCGGGTTACTGACCTGCTCGTAATGCTGCTGGGATTGCTCGAGCGCTCCGATGGATTCGATCGCATCGTCTTCGTGGGCTGCCGGCTGAGACACAAGGTCGAGAGGATCTCGCTCTGGGTCGGGCTGGTTGATTTCCTCCGGCATGTCGATCTCGTCGTCGGGCGCATTGATATCGATCGGAGCATCGGGCGTCGGCCCAGACTGTCCCTCACCTGGCTGAGCGAGCGCCTCGAACGACGGATCGTCCCATGGATCGGTTTCGGTGAGCTCGATGCCCTGCTGCTCTCGCAGTTTCTCGGGGTCGAAGCCATCGCCGCCAGCGATTCCGCCGCCGTCTCGGCCATGTTCGCTTTCACCACCCGAGTCTTCCGGCTCTTCCTCGGTGCTCTCAGTGGCCTCGCTGCCGTCCCCGTTGTTCTCTCCGCCTGATGTCGAGTCGCTAGAGCTGTCGCTCTCTTCCTCGTCCTCAGAACTGCTGCTCGTCGTTGAAGCTGTCGAATCGCCCTGGTCGCCTTCGGACGATGATGGCTCGGGTTCGGTGCTTCCTTGGCCTGCCTTACCCCCGCCGTCTGCCTTGCTGCCCTCGGCCTGGTTGCCTGGGTTTGGATTCGTTCCCGCTTCTGCTTCTGCGGCCTGTTGCGCATCAGCTTCGCTGCCGGGGTCTTCGATCAAACCGTCAATGAGTTCGTCGAACGTTTCGTCCTGGTCGTAGGAGTCTGCGGCGAGTTTGTCGAGCTCGGGGTCCAGAGGTGTCCCTCCTCCTTCGACGGGCGGTGCTACGGGGTCATACCCGGCAACTTCGTCGATCAGAAACCCATCGCGATGAAACGTGTCGCCGTTCTCGTAGCTCGTGGTGAGCCCGCCATCGGCGTCGTAGATGGTGGCGGCTCTCGATCCGGGTTCGTTCTTGTTGTCGGTCTCCAAGGTGAGGAACGTTTCGTCCCCTTCGGCATCTTCGTCCCAACTCACTTTGAACTTCTCGCCGTCAGGGCTGCTGCCTTCGTACGAGTCTTTGGTGAATGCGCCTTCCGAACCGTCTGGTCCTTCCCACGTGCCCTCGTTCAGGTACTCGCCTGTGTCGGCGTCCTTCTTGTGATGGAAGACCTCACTGGTCGCTGCGTAGGTTCGATCGCCAGTGGAAGGGTCGAACGTGTCACCGGTCTCGGCGTCGACCAGCATTCCGTTCAGATCGGTACCGGTGAACTCGTCGCCGTTCGGCGCCGTCGGCTTTTTGGAGTTGTTGATCCAGAGCCCCGTTGCCGGGTCATACGTTTCCTTTGAAACCTCGTTGCCGTCCTTGTCCGTGGTCGTGCGCGTCCCGATGATCTTGTCGCCCTCGGTCTTGAAGATCGTGTCGACCTTGCCGTCCTCTGTGACTTCGCGTTCGGTGACGCCGACCTCTTTGGTGCCGTCGGCTTTCGTGAGTGTGCTCTGGCCCATGCTGTCGCCGTCCGCATCGACCTCGGTGTGGTGCTCACGCTTACTACCGCCGTCGTGGTGCGTTTCTCTGTCGATCGATTTCGAGCCGTCGTCGTGAACTTCCGTCGACGTCTTCTCGGTTGTTTCTCCGTCCTTGTCTTTGTGTTCGACGACAGTCGTCTTCTCGCCGTCGGCCGCCGTTTCGGTCTTGGTTGACGTGCTCGAGCCGTCTTCTTGTTTGACGGTCTCCTTCTCCACTTTGGTTTTTCCGCCACCCGTCGTGTACTCGCTGGAGGTGGTTGTCGAGCCGTCCTCGTTGGTCACCCGGGTGGACTTCTCGGTGTCGACAGACCCGTCCGGGTTTGTTTTGGTGCCGGTTGAGTGTTTGGTGCCGTCCTTGTCTGTGTGTTGCGTGATTTCTTTCACGGTGCCGTCTGGCGACACGGACCGCTCATGAAAGGACTTGTCCGGGTTGGTCGTCCTGGTGACTTGTGTCCCGTCGCTGGTGGTATGGGTCTTTTGCTCCGTCGTTGAGACTGACCCGTCTTCGTTCGTAACGCGTTCGGTACTGCCGGTCGTCTCGTTGCCGTTGGCGTCTGTGTCGGTGACTTCGATGCGGGAGGTCTTCCCGTCGCCAGCCGTTGTTGTGGTGGTCGTTCGAGTGGAGTCGTCGGCCTCGTGGCGGACCTCCGTGGTCACGCTTGAACCGTCTTCTTGCTTGACGGTTTCCCTCTCTACTTTGGTTTTTCCGCCATCTGTCGTGTGCTCGCTGGTGGTGGTTGTGGAGTTGTCCTCGTTGTAAACCCGAGTAGAGGTCTGTGTGTCCACGGAGCCGTCCGGGTTGGTGCGGGAACCGGTGGCGTGGACAGTGCCGTGCTCGTCCTTGTACTGCGTGGTTTCCGTCACGGTGCCATCTGTCGACACTGACCGCTGATGAATCGAGCCGTCGGGATGGGTCGTTTTGGTGACCTCTGTTCCCTTGCTGGTCGTATAGGTCGTGGTCTTGCTCGCTTGTGTGTCGCTCATTGGATCGCTTTCGTCGGCGGTCTGCTGCGTGTAGCCACAAGTTCAGCTTGAGTTGCGTCTGCGATCTGTTGGCTCTCTGACGTTCGCGACGTGATGTCCGTCACGCGGCGACCCCAAAGGGGTCAGGTACAAAACGTCACTTGGGCTCTGTGCGTCCCTATGTGGGAAGCTCGTTTTTGCCCATCTAGTTGTAGATCTTGAGGACGTTGTTCAGTTTGTTGGGTCTCCTTGAGAATGAGGGTGCTTAGTCACTCACAACTCAAGGAGACCCGTGGAGATTCACGGTAACGCTCGTCTTTGCCCGTTTCAGCGTCAGCTGATCTGCACCCGTGTCCGCGACGAAGGCTGGAAAGTCATCGACGCCGCGAACGCTGCTGGATGCAGCGAACGAACAGCACACAAATGGTTGGCCCGCTACGACGCTGGCGAACCAATGACCGACCGGTCCTCGCGGCCGCATCACTCACCAACCAAAACCTCCGCTGAGACCGAAGCCGTCATCGAAACCCTTCGGCGTCTCCGGATGACCGGGCCCGAGATCGCAGTGAAACTCGACATGCCGTTGTCGACGGTCACCCTGGTCTTGAAACGGGTCGGTCTGAACCGGCTCTCAAAACTCGAACCACCCGAACCACCGAACCGGTATTGCCGACGCCACCCAGGCGAGCTGATCCACATCGACATCAAGAAACTCGGCCGTTTCAGCAAGCCCGGCCACCGGGTGACCGGCCGCGGTCCCGGGCATCACACTCATCGTGCAGGCTGGGAGGCTGTGCATGTTTGTGTGGATGACACCAGCCGCGTCGCGTATGTCGAAGTCCTTCCCGATCAGACCGCGTCGACATGTGTCGGGTTCTTGGATCGGGCGATCGCATGGTTCGCTGAACGCGGGATCACCATCGAGCGGGTCATGACCGACAACGGGTCGGGTTACGTCTCAAAGCTCTGGTCGGCGCATTGTCGCCAGATCGGGGTTCGGCATTTGCGAACCAAGCCCTATCGGCCGCGGACGAACGGGAAAGCGGAGCGGTTCATTCAGACGATGCTTCGTGAATGGGCTTACGCTGCGGTCTACCAAACCTCAGAGCAACGCCACCAGGCGCTTGGTCCATGGGTTTGGCGTTACAACCATCAACGGCTGCACAGCGCTCTCGGCCACAAGACACCCATCAGTCGCCTTCACCAAGAAGACGAACGCTGAACAACCTCAATGGGATCTACAACTAGGTACGTTCTCGCTACTGCTCGCCAGCCCCAAGGCGGAGGCCAAACCAATTGGGTTGAAAGCGAGAACACCGTCGAGCGCTCATTCAACAACCTTCGATAAGAACCTCATGAAGTGATGTGATCAGCCGACGAAGGGTGAACGGTGGCGCCACCGTCTCTCTGTTTCCCCCTTTCATTGAGACGCTAGGCGTCAGTGGTGCGGCGGAGTACCTGCGAGGCCTGTCTGTGTGGAAACGCAGGCAGGCCTCGACCGCGTTCGGCGAACCAGGCGAGGGCGGGGCCTCGACCACGTTGGCCCGCGAATCCCCAAAGTTCGGGTGAGCGGATCGCTCACATCTCGTGAGGTTCCTCCGACTGAGTGTGGGTAAGGGAAGCTCAGCAAGTTCGCGAGCTACACGGTTTGTCCCAGGAGTAACAAAGCGGTGAGTTCAGCAAAAACGTACGGTTCCCCAACGTGTTCGGCGGGCACTCCGTATTCAGAAGAAGACAACAAGACCAACTGTGGGGTCGCGTCGGTGCGGCGCCAGAGCGTCCAGGCCTACGATCAAGCAGTGATGGTGCGGGCGCACGTCGATTCGATGCGCCAAGAGCTTGAAGCTTCGCTGATGTATCTGGCTGAGGCCAAGCAAGCCTTCGCTGCTCGGGAGCTCCCAGAGACTCTCAGCTAGTGCCCCAATGCGGGGTGTGTCCTTGATGGGCCAGCCCAGCGACAGATAACCTCCGCCTAGATCAACGATCAAGGGTGGGCAGACATGTCAGACGCCGAAGCAGCGCAGGCCGATTTGATGTGCGTCTGCGCCATCGGCGCATCAGCCGGTGGTCTCGCACCCGTCGAAGAATTCTTCGATGCAATGCCGGGTAACATCGGGGCTGCCTTTGTCGTGGTTCAGCACCTCTCTCCTGACCACGAGTCCATGATGGTCAGCTTGCTCAGCAACCACACCGAGATGCCCGTTGAGCAGGCGGTGCATGGATCGATCGTTGAGCCCGATCACGTCTACCTCATCTCGCCCGGAACGGTCTTGTCTGTTCGCGACGGCCGCATGCAAGTTGGTGACCGCGACCCTGAGTCGCGTGACGTGCCGAAGCCCATCGACAACTTCTTCAGCTCGATGGCAGGGGAATTCGGTGAGCGCGCCGTCGCCATCGTGCTCTCCGGCACCGGTTCCGATGGCACAAACGGAATTGAAGCTGTTCGCCGAGCCGGTGGTGTCACATTGGTGCAGGACTCAACAGCTGCATTCGAAGGAATGCCAACAGCTGCACACCAGAGCGGGTTCGTCGACGCCGTGCTCGACCCGACTGCTTTGGCTGGCGTTGTTTCTCGGTTCGCAACCACCGGTCAACGCCCGGGAACACGCGAGACGCTGAAGCTTCTCAACAGCGAAGAAGAGCGGATCCTTACCTACTTGACGATGTCAAACGACATCGACTTCCGCGAATACAAGCCGGCCACCATCAGCCGACGACTCCACCGCCGAATGATGATCTCGGGCCACGGCGATATGGATTCGTACGCCGACATGGTGCGCGACAACGAAATCGAGCGGATGGAGCTGATCGACGATCTCTTCATCGACGTCACGCAGTTTTTCCGTGACCCTGACGCCTTCACGTTGCTGGCCGCCGAGGTCATTCCAGAGTTGATCGAACAAGCGGTTGCGCAAGACCGCCCGTTCCGTATGTGGGTGCCCGGATGTGCCACGGGCGAAGAGGCGTACTCACTCACGATGCTTGCCATGGAAGCTGCTGACAAGCTGACGGGTGACCGACCGCTCATTCAGACATTCGCTACCGACGTTCATCAGGCTGCACTGGAAAAGGCTGGCCTTGGGCAGTATCCGGTCGACCGCATGGCGGGCGTTTCGGATCAACGGCGTGAGCGGTTCTTTGATCAAATCGGTGGCGAGTTCACGGTCAAGAACGAGGTTCGTTCAGCCCTCACCTTTGCTCGGCACAACTTGCTCACCGACGCCCCGTTCACGCGCGTCGACCTCGTCAGCTGTCGCAACCTGCTGATCTACTTCCGCACAGCGGCCCAGGAACGTGCCATCTCCTCGATGGGGTTTGCGTTGCGGCACGGTGGTGCTCTCTTCCTCGGGCCAAGTGAGACACTCGGGTTCGCTGCCGCTGACTATGCACCCATCAGCCCGACGTGGCGTCTGTGGCGCAAAGAGTCTGATCACATTGAGCGCAACTACCGGCGCAACCCGCCCATGCGCACCGACATCTCGGTCACGCCTCGGGCATCAGTCGGCACAGCAGACCTCAGTGTGCTGCGGGCCTACGACGCAATTCTGACCGACCAGTTTGCGGCGGGTCTGCTGATCAACCAACGTCGCGAAGTTGTCTACGTGATGGGCGGCGCGACGAGCTGGCTGGGATACGCAAGCGGACGTCCGACCAGCGACGTGTTGAGCCTCATCGGCGATGCCGGCCTCCGGCTGATCATCGGGGCCAGCCTTCGCGAGCTGGAGTCTGGAGAATCCGAAGCAACGGCCCGCCCTCTCGGTGTCAACTTCACCGGGCCCGATGGCGAGCCGGTCGCCCTTCTGGGCAAGCGTGTTCAGCTCGGGCCGAATCGCTACAACTACCTGCTCTACACGGCGCCCGGAGTCCCCACCGTCACCTTCCCCGATGCCCCAATCCAGATCTCCACAGTTGAGGGATCTGACCACGAGCACGTGGTGGCGCTCGAGGTCGAACTTCGGCACACCCGCGAGAGCTTGCAGGCCTCGCTCGAAGAGCAAGAGACATCAAACGAAGAGCTCAATGCCGCGAACGAAGAGCTGATCGCGTCCAATGAAGAGCTTCAGTCAACGAACGAAGAGCTCTCGTCGGTCAACGAAGAGCTTCGAACCCTCAACGACGAGCACCAGCGTCGGCTCGATCAAATGCTTGAGCTCTCTGCTGACCTCGAACAGCTCATGTCGTCGACTGACATCGCTGTGGTCTTCCTCGCCGAGGATGCAACAGTTCGGCGATTCAATGAGCCTGCTCGCGACTACTTCCGGATTCGCGACAACGACGTTGGGCGACCATTCACCGACGTCGTGACCACGCTGTCCTACGGCGAGATCCACGACGACGTGCAAGCCGCCTTCGCGACGGGAGCCGGTTCGTCTCGCACGGTTCGCAACACCACTGATTCTGATCAGCGGCTAATGGCACAAGTAAGTCGCTACGAGCTTCCTCGAAACCGGTCGGGAGTTCTCATTGCGGTTGTCAACATCACAGAAATCCAGGTAGCTGACGAAGAACGAATGCTCGCATCGGCGTTGCGCGATATGCCTGCCTGGTTCTCGATCTGGGACGCTGAGGACACCTGGGTGTACGCAAATCGTCAGGTCAGCGACTCCGATATTCCAGCGCACGAGTTGGTCGGTCAGTCACTGCGGGATGTGTACGACCTCGAATCGGCAGAAAATCGAGAAGCAGAGAATCGCCAGGTCTTCGAGACCGGCGAACCACAGTACGGCCTCAAGACCGTGCAGGGCGTCGAGTTGGTGGCCTGGACGTTCCGAACAGAAATTGACGGCCTGCCCCACGTCACCGCCATGGGCATACCGGCCTCTGACATCGCCGGACTGCCCGAGATGGAACGGGCCTTGTTGGTGGCCGACTCCCTTGACCACGTCACCACACTGGCGATCATTGGGCCTGACGGAAACAAGATCTGGTCGAACGGTCATATGCGGGAGCACCTGCCCGAGAGTTGGTCAGCAGACGAGGGGTTGGCACCCTTTGGCCTCGACCAAGCCGCTCACAAGGTCGCCTTTCAACGAGCCTCGGCCGGCGAGAACCGGGAAGTGTTCGGGCGGCTCAAGACCGACGAAGGATTCGAGCGGTTTGCCTTCCGGTACTTCCCCGCTCGCAGCCAAGGCACCAACAACCCCTACCCAGCGGGATCCGTCGTGGTCCGCTTGCTATCGGTCGAGTTCGTGAGTCGCGAGATGGACGAGCAACGAGTTCGAATTGCCGAGCTCGAGGCCGACCTGATGTCGCTGCGAGCGTCAACCGACGCTGACGTCGCCATGCTCGCTGAGCGAAACGAAGATCTCGACAACTTCGCCCACGTGGCCGCTCATGACCTCAAAGCCCCGATTCGATCGATCCGTTCGTTCTCTGAAATGGCGCTCGAGGACATCCCAGAGTCGTCCGCCGCTCGCGACAAGGTCGAGCAGGTCATCGACTCATCCAAGCGGATGGCGAGCCTGGTGGAGAGTCTTCTGGATTTCGCTGCGATTGGAAGAGGTGAGTTCGAGACTGATCAGATCGATCTGACTCGTCTGGTGGACGACATCACCATCGACTTGCGTTCGTCCATTGTCGAGCGCGAAGCCGACGTGGTGGTCGACCTCGATGCTCAGTACATGTACGGCAGCAGTGACGGCATTCGCCAAGTCCTCGCCAACCTTGTGCAGAACGCGCTGAAGTTCTCCGGCGACCGGCGACCACACATCGAGATCCGTTCGGTCGCTGATCGAGATGGCATTCGAGTGGATATCGACGACAACGGCATTGGCTTTCCGAGTGAGGAGGCTGCTCGTCTGTTCGAACCGTTCCAGCGTCTGCACGCAACAACAGAGCCAGGTTCAGGTGTTGGTCTTGCGATCTGTCGGCGCATCGTCCAACGACATGGCGGCAAGATTTGGGCGTCCAACCATCCCGAGGGCGGCGCGACCTTCTCGTTCTGGCTGCCTGCACCGTCCGCCGACGTAGGCGACTAGGCTCCTTGTCGAGCCAACAGGGGGGATCTCGGTGCCATATTTGCTGGTGGACGATGACCCTGCCGATCTCGAGTTGTTGAGGCTTGCGCTCGACGCCGCCGCACCAGGCGCTGAAGTCATCGCACAGGGCGACTCAAAGGCAGCGTTTGATTGGCTGCGCCAGGAGCTCCCAGATGTAGAGCTCGCCAATCTGATGGTCATCACCGATCTCAATATGCCGTCGATGACAGGCGACGAACTCGTTCGCCAGATTCGGCAACGATGGTCCTCTGGCCCGATCGTCATCGTGTTGTCGACCTCTGATCGCCAGGAAGATGTCGACCGCGCGTACGCCGTTGGGGCGAACGCGTATCACGCAAAACCGATGGGCTACCACGGGACTGTTGATCTGTGCCGATCGATCGTTACCTACTGGGGCTCGACAGACCGGCCCCAAGTCAAACGACGCAACGACGATGGCGCGCAGAGGTTGAACTAGCCAGTCCTGGCGAAGTGCCTTGGCTAGGCAGACCCTGCTTCTGCACTCGGCTGGACGTTCTTCGCCGGAGCAAGATCGAGGACGACTATCGTTCCCGGTGCTTCTCGAGCTTCAACCCAGACGTCGCCACCGATGGCTTTGAGTAGTCGTCGACAGATGGACAGCCCCAACCCCGATCCATCGATCGTCCGGTCGAGACGCTCGAGGGCTCGGAACACCTGTTCGCGATTCGCCGCCGGAATCCCGACTCCGTTGTCTTCGATCTCTACACGAACGCGGCGGTCAACGACAGCGGCACGGATCGAAACAGTCAGAGGCACGTCTGGCCTGCGGAACTTCACCGAGTTTGAAACGACGTTCTCGATTGCCCGAGACAACGATTCCGCGTCGGCCATCACTCGAACGTCCGGGTCGATGTCCACACAAACGGTCGCACCAGCTTCGGCGAGATCCGCCGACAGCGAGTCGATCGCCTCGACGGCCACGTCGTGGGCGAAGACTGCCTCAGCCGTTGGAGCCGGCCCTCGAAGCCCCGAGTAAGCAAGCATCGACAGAACCAGCCGATCCAAGTGGCCAAGTGTCTGATCGAGACGTTGGCCCAGGTCAACGACGAGCGGGTCTTCCTTGTCTTCCAACGCCATGACGATTGCCTCGGCAAGCAGTCGCGACGTCCGCAACGGTGCCCGCACATCGTGAGCGACCATGTGAGCGAACTCACCGAGGTCAGAGTCAGCCTCTTCGAGTGACGACGTCAACGCTCCCACTTTGCGCCGAGCCTGGCGACGAGTCATCGCAAAGGCGATCGCTCGGCGAAGTGTGTCTTCACTGAGTTGATCCTTGTTGATGTAGTCCTCGGCTCCGGCTTCGAGAGCCTGGATAGCGAGAGCGCTGTCGACGGACCCGGTGAGCACGACCAGCGGCACATCGGGTGCTGCCTCGATCAGACGCTCAGCTGCTTGTGCTCCTTGAGCATCAGGCAAGCCGAGATCTGACACGATGAGATCGGGTGTCCAATCCTGCAGCTGGTCGAGTGCAGCCCGAAGACCAGTCACGTGGTGGATCTCGAAGGAGACCTCTGCCCGATGCAGCCATGCCTGCACCAGCCGTGCATCAACATGATCGTCTTCGACCAAAAGCAGCGTGATCGGTGTCGTCGGTTTTTCGCCCTCTTCGGCGCGAAGGTCAATCAGACTCACGGTTCAAATCAATCGCTTCAACGAGCAACTCGTCCTCGACATCGCTGTCCAAGTCGGCGTTCACGAAAGACAAGATGGCGTCCATGTTGCTCTGCGGTTGGAAGCCGTTGCCTTTAGCGACGTAGTTGGTGAGCTTGGTGAGGAAACGTTCCATTCCCTCGAAGGTGCTGGGCTTCGTTTGGAATCCAACGGCTCCGAACTCATAGGCCGCTGCCTCATCTTCCAAGCGAGCAGAGCTTGTGAAGACAACAACGGGTATCCGGCTGAAGATCTCGTGGCTTTCGAGCTCGCCGAGGGTCCGCCAGCCATCAAAGCCAGGCATCCGCAGGTCGAGCACGATGATGTCGGGAAGGGCGTTGACCTGATGGACACGAGCCAGGTGGCGCAGGAGGTCTGACCCGTCCGGCACGAACCCGATCGTGAGTGGCTCTTCGTAGAGCTGTGCCGCCATGGTGATCAACAGGTGTTCCTGAGGATCATCGTCGGCCACGAGGACCGACATAGGTTGTTCAGCCGGCTTCCCCTCGAGGGCTGAGGCAACATTGGAATACGTCTGCATTTGGCACTTCCCTCTGTAGTTGGATTGGTGCCGCTTGAGTGCGGCGGGCTTCCGAGGTTCCCGCCTCGTAGATCTTTCGGCCTGCGGTGGTCGGTCGTTAGGACTATCCGTTTCCGAAGTGCGGAAATCGTGAAGAAGCCACTAAACGAGCCAATCCGAACCCCCCAAACTGCGGTTTGTCGCCAACCCGGAAACTGCACCTGCCATACGATCTTGTCTGACCCACTACCCGTTGGCCGAAGGAACCCACGAGTGAACAAAGCGAGCCGTCCCATCTCGGTCCACGACAGTCAACGAACCGTCGAGCAAGTGCGACTGACGGTTGCGTCCAGTCGCCAACTGATCGATGAATCGATGAAACTCTTGATCGAGCGGTCAACGACCGAGTCGCGAGCGGGCCGTCTTCGCTAGCTGAGTCAGTTGTTTTCGCACTGGTACTCGCCGAATCAATCATTGAGAACGCGGTAGGGTCCGCCAGGTGGCCCGAAAAGCTGAGTCCCTGCGTTTGATGCTGCGTCATGAGACGCGCCAACTTCACGCAGCGACGGACCAGGTCGTGCTGGCTTCGGTCAAGCAGGAAGACCAATGGCTCAACGTAGTAGGCGGCCTCGCTTCCACTCTGCACACCCACGCAGTTGCCTTGGACCAGTCGAGTGAGCACTTCGGAGTTCCGGCCCGATCGGCGCTTCTCTTGCAATGTCTCGAGGCTGATTTCCACCCCGCTCACCAAACAGAGAATCTCGGGGAACGCACGACGCCAACGATTCCGAACACGTGGGCGAGCGACGTCACCGAAGACCAATCTGTTGCGGCGGCCTACGGCGTCGGGTACGTGTTCGAGGGATCGGCTCTTGGCGCCTCAGCCGTCTTGGAACACTTGGCTCCGCACGGGCTCACTTCTCGGTACTTCGATTGCCTGCGGGAATCGGCGCCCAGGCGCTGGTCGGCCGTGGCAGCACGCCTGGCCGCTGCAGAATTCGACGAAACACAGACGGCAGTTGCTGCGTCTGCCGCAAAGACTGTCTTCTCGGATCTGCTGGCAAATGTCTGCGAATCAGTGAAGCCAACTATCGAATGTGAGGGGGCACCGATGCCCATCCAATCGTGACGATGCAGATGCCAGCCCATGATCGGCTTCGTGCTGAACAAGAGGCGCTCGAGAACTGCGAGACCGAGCCGATTGCCTTCATTGGTTCTGTTCAGCGCATCGGCTGGCTTGTAGCGACTGATGTCGTCGACTTGGAGATCAAGTTCGTGTCGGAGAACGTCACCACTCACATCGGCCGAGAACCGGCGTCTCTCCTTGGCTCACCGGTCTCTTCGTTGTTTGCGAGCTCAACCTTGCATCGGATTCGGAACGTGCTCGGCCACCCGACGATCTCAACGCAACGCGAGTTCGTCGACGTTGTCGTTGCAGACGGTAAGGAGTTCGATCTCTCTGTTCACCAGTCCGGTGACCATGCGATCTTTGAACTTGTTCCCGTCGCAGCAGATCCCGTGGCTGCACAACGCAACTTCGCCAAGGCGCAGGTGCTCTTGCGCAGCGTCAATGACGTCGAAAATCTGCAGAGTCTTCTTGAACAAGCGGTCGGCCACTTGCGTGCCCTCACCGGCTTCGACCGAGTGAAGGCATATCGCTTCCTCCCTGACGGAGCGGGACAAGTGGTGGCGGAATCGAAACGGTTCGATGTCGACAGCTTCCTCGGCTTGCGATTTCCTGCGTTCGACATCCCGCAAGCTGCCCGAGCGATCTATACCAAGACTCCCATTCGCCATCTAAGCGACATCTCGGCGGAAAGGTGCGCCATCGTTGGCACCGCAGACGCAACAGATCTCGACCTCTCACTTGCGTTCCTACGCGGTTCGCCGGCCGTGCATCTCCAGTACCTGACCAACATGGGAGTGCGTACCACGATGTCGCTCCCGATCGTTGTCGATGGTGAGTTGTGGGGGCTCTTTGCCCTTCACCACAAGGAAGCTCTGACCATCGACTTCTCACTGTTGAGTGCGTGCGAGTTCGCCGGCCAGGGTTTGTCATTGGCTATTCAGCACCAGCAGCAACGTGAGCATCGACAGCTTGTGCAGGCCGCCGGCTCCGCCGCCGCCTCGCTCGCAGCCGTTGGCGTTCATCCACTGGGGATCGCTAGCTATTGGGACAGCCTGGCCGCCGATTGCCGAGAGCTTGTGGCCTGTGACGGCCTGTCGCTCATCGCCGGAGGAGAGGCCTTCACCGAGGGTTCCACGCCCGACCCAGAAGTGACGCAGCGCATCGTTGATCACATGCACGCACAACGCAGCGGAGCAACCGGGAGCAGGAACATTGTGGCTCTTTCCTCGATGTCGTCGCTCGACGTTGAAACAGACGCGAGCCCGGTCGCTGGCTTCATGGCGATCGACGCACCCACGCCAGGTATCGACGTCATCATCTTCTACCGAGACGAGTCGGTTGCCGGCATCAAATGGGCAGGGGCAGCGACCAAGAACCTCGTCGAAGAAGAGGAGACCTATCGACTGCACCCTCGCGGCTCATTCAGCGAGTACATCGAGAAAGCCGCTGGCACGTGCGATGACTGGTCCAACCTCGACCTGAGCGTTGTCGAAGCCCTGCGAGATGCGCTCATCATCGCTGCAGCCGCCACAAATCTTGCTGATCAGCAACAACAGCAGCTTGGGCTTCTCGTTCGAGAGCTCAACCACCGAGTGCGAAACATTCTCGCTCTTGTCCAGTCGATGATTGGCCAGAGCCGCGTTGATGGCCGAGAGATCGAGGCCTACATCGAGTCCCTCGAGCGGCGAATCGTTGCCTTGGCTGGCGCACATCATCTGCTCACCGAGAACGAGTGGAGCGAACTTCCCCTTGCTGCAGTGCTCAGCAAGACCCTGCAGCCCTACATGCACGACGTAGGCGAAGGCGGAGTTGCCCTGGATGGGCCAGAACACGTACTGGTGCAACCAGCGTTGGCTTCGCTTCTGTCGATGGTGAGCCATGAGCTGGCGTCGAACGCAGCAAAGTACGGTGCCCTCTCGGTGAGCGACGGGCGTGTGGTTGTTCAGTGGTACGCACAGCCGGATCACCTGGTCATCGAGTGGACCGAAGCGGGCGGACCCACGGTGGTCGCGCCCACCAGCAGAGGATTCGGGTCCTCTATTATCGAAGGGGCGCTGGCCTTCGAGTTCGACGCGGATGTCGAGGTCACGTTCGATCCCGAAGGTGTGAGAGTTCGGTTCGACATCCCTGGCGACTTCTCCGGCTCAGCAGCAGTTGGACGCAGCATCCCCGCACCCAGCGCTGAATCGACTGATCCGCAATCGGTCCTTCTTGGAGGATCGGTCCTTGTTGTCGAGGACAACTTTTTGATCAGCGAAGAGTTGCGCGGCATGCTCGAAGAGCTTGGTGTCACGAGCGTGAAGGTCGCTGCCTCCGTTGAGCAGGCCCTTGCGGTGCTGGCCGGAACTGGCGGCACCGAGCCGATACGGTTCGCCGTACTTGACGCCGATCTCCGTGGTGATTCGAGCGGGCCTGTGGCCGATGAGTTGCAGCGCCTCGGGTTGCCGTTTTTCTTTGCAACCGGATACGGAAGCTCGGACCGCGATCTTGCAGGATGGGACGTGCCTGTCTTGACCAAACCCATCAATGTGGAGTCGCTCTCTCGGGCCATTGAAGAGGTGATCTGAACCGTGCAGAAGCGTGTGCTCATTCTTGAGGACGACTTCTCCCTTGCCTACAACTGGGCGGGTGCTTTCACCGAGCGGGGGTACATAGCCGACGTTGCTCAGAAGCGCGATGAGGCCGAAGGCATGGCAGAAGGGCAGCCCTACGACGTGGTCGTGGTTGACCTCTTCATAGAGGGCATGGACGGTCGGCCGAGTGGAGACGGTGGCATCATGCTGATCAGCCACTTGCGGCGCCCAGTTCGATCTGGTTTTGAGTGGGCCGAACGAGCGGTCATCGTCGCTGTCACTGGGGCGGAGCCCAGCCCGTTGCTCGACCACTTGGAGTTTGCTACGTCGTTCGGAGCAGACATGTCGATCCGCAAGCCGGTACAGATTGATCAGTTGATCGACGAGGTCGAAGAGTGCCTTCGCCAGAAGGGTCCCGACAACTAGCGTTTCCCGTCGGCTCCCGTTAGTCGTCGCGAGCAGTCTTGAAGATCATCTCGACGAACGCGTCCGGAGAACCCTGATAGGGGATGACGCCGCAAAGCTCGGCCCCGTGCTCACCCATTGCATTCAGAGCCGTAGTGAGATCACTCCACCGGCCAGCGAGACCGGCAAGATCGCTGTCACACGTGTAGGCCATTTGCCGACTCTTGTGGTCGAGCATTCCAGACAGAACCATATAGCTGAATGTCGACATACCTAGAAGCTTAGATCCCGCAACCGGCAATGACCGTCATGACCATTCACGGGAACTTTTGTGCGTGCTCTCACCGTCCAATGCGTATGACTCAGATGACACGCCTCGTATTGCTCGTCACCGCTGCCCTCCTCGCTGGCGCTTGTGGTGCCAGCGAGACGATCGAAATCGGAGACGGCTCCGGTGCAGACCCAGCCGCAAATATCGATGGCGGGCCGAGCGACTCCTGCAACAACGTCGGTGATCTACGAGTCGGCCTTCCCCTGTTCGACTATGACCGGGCTGAAGAGATCACCGATCTCGTCGCCGCAGTTGATGTGGTCCTTCAGGGCACGCTTGGCTCTGCTGCATGGGTGCCGATCGAAGGAGCTGATCCTGGCGAGGGCACGATGCTGATCACGCCCGGTGAATTCGGGCCGCTCACGCCGGCCTCACCGGACATCCCCCAGAGCGTTCGATTCGAGATCGGCGCCAACGGGCATGATGGAAACCCACATCCGCTGGGTGATCCGCTGGTGTTTCCTGCGCAGACGCAGTTCATCGCTTTCGCCTACATCACTGCTGGCGAGCCCGATGTGTTGCAGCTACACGCGCAGGGCCTCTATCTGCGATGTCCTGAGCAGAACCCCGCCGTTGACAGCGAGATTGAGGCGATTCTCG
This sequence comes from uncultured Acidimicrobiales bacterium, assembly GCA_937976305.1. Taxonomy (GTDB): domain Bacteria; phylum Actinomycetota; class Acidimicrobiia; order Acidimicrobiales; family SZUA-35; genus CALEWY01. The sequence continues at coordinate 10,494 of CALJSB010000084.1, read as the reverse complement.
AACCGCTGCCAGCTGATGTCTCTGATCTCTCGTTCTTTGAGTTGGTCGACACAATTGGCGCCGTCGCCCCACCCAGGCCGCCGCGACCGGTTGGTGACGTAGAGCAGATCGAGTACCGAGTGCTGGCCGAGGGTCTCGAGGCGGGACAACCGTGGACAGCAGCGGTCATTGACAATGCTGACGCACTGGCCGAAGTTGCGCCCGGCCTCGACCCGTTAGTTGACTTCGAGACCGAGGTTGTGTTCGCGCTCAACCCTGCGGAGTCGGGCTCGTGTCCGTTCGGCCCGATGGAGGGCCTCGAGTTCGAGACGCTCAACCGGGTGCTCTACCCAGCGGTGCCGCTCGCCGAAGACTTTGAGTTTTGCACCTCCGACGCAAACCCCCATCTCATCCTCGTGGCCGTCGTGAAGGCTGATCTCCCGGAGGCTCCCTTCGATGTCTGGGTCAACGAGAAGGAGCCGCCCTCGGGAGTTGTCGATGGTGTTGCCACGTATCTCGGGGACAGATGATTGGCCAATGCGCTAAGCCCATCTGTCGGGTCGTACGGGCCCGAGCAAAACCTAATTGCTGTTCTCGACCTTGAAGATCATCTCGACAAACGCATCAAGCGACCCGTGGTAGGGGATGACGCCGCAGAGCTCTGCCCCGTGCTCGCCCATCGAGTTCAGAGCCTCAGTGAGGTCATTCCAACAGCCAGCCAAGCCGGGGAGGTCGGTGTTGCACGTGTACCGCATTTGTCCGGCGTGATGGTCGAGTATTCCGCATAGAAGCGCATAGTTGAATGTCGCCATAGCGACAAGCATAACCCCCAAAACTGGGGACCTTAGGCATGGTCAGTCAGTTGCCTAGCGGATCTAAACCGATGCAGATCTCCCCCGCCGACGCGGGTGTGGGGTCGTGAATGGATCTGGAACATCCTGCGCGTAGTCGTCGCCTCGTTCGATTGGTGAGAATCCGGTGGAGGTATCGATCCCCGTTCCAAGGACGCGAGCGCTTCAGAAATCGTTGCAAGTCACGACATGCACGTTCAGCGGCGGTCCTGTGCTGTTCCCACAGAGTACCCAAGACTGACCGTGAGAAGCCGGTACAACGTGTCACTCAGCGTGACAAGCGATCAGTAGCGGACTTGGCGTTTTCCCTGGTCAACGCTACTTTTTCGCTAGTACCCCCGGCAGGATTCGAACCTGCGCTCACGGCTCCGGAAGCCGATGCTCTATCCCCTGAGCTACGGAGGCTTGCGTTCAGAAGGGTACCGCACCCGTTGGTGATCCGGTCGAGCGGATTATCGGGCGAAAGTCGCCCCGACTCGCCGAGCATTGGCCGTAGCCTCTGTGGATCATGATTCGCGACGATTTGCTTGCCGCCGTACGGGCCGGTCTCACCGAGATTGGCGTCGAAGACGTTTCCGACGCTGTTGTTGTCGAGCGCCCGGCTCGTCGCGAGCACGGAGACTGGTCGACCAACGGTGCACTCGTGAGTGCCAAGGCGGCGGGCAAGAACCCCCGCGAGCTTGGTCAGGCCTTGGCGGACCACCTCGACGCCAACCGGCCAGCCCATGTCGATGCGCTCGAGATCGCTGGCCCTGGCTTCGTCAACTTCCGGCTCGCTCCAACGTGGCTGTACGACGTACTTGCGGAAGTGATTGGGGCAGGTGAGGCCGGTTACGCCACGCCCGATATCGGCAAGGGTGCGACGGTCAACGTCGAGTTCGTCTCGGCCAACCCGACCGGCCCGCTGCATGCTGGCCACGGCCGCTGGGCCGCCTACGGCGACTCGCTCTGCCGCATCTTTGCCCGGGCCGGTTTCGCTCCGCACCGGGAGACATACGTCAACGACCGTGGCGTGCAGGTCGCCAAGTACGGCGCCTCGCTGCTGGCTCGCAAGAACGGCGGCCCGGTTCCCGAGGGCGGCTATCAGGGCGACTACATCGTCGAGTGGGCGGCCGATATGCCAGCGGACATCGACGACGCTGGTGCCGCTGCGGCGTGGGGTCTCGAGTTCGCACTGGAAGATCAGAAGCGGGCGCTTGCAGCGATGCACGTCGCGTTCGACACGTGGTCGAGCGAGCAGGCGTCGGCCGATGCTGGCCACCTCGAGAGTGCGCTCAGTCGGCTGAGAGACAGCGGTTACGTCTACGAAAACGAAGGTGCGACTTGGTTGCGCACCACCGACTTCGGCGAAGACGACAAAGACCGGGTGCTCATCAAGTCAGACGGCGACTACACCTATCTCACGCCCGACATCGGCTACCACGAGAACAAGTTCGAACGGGGCGCCCACCTGATCGACATCCTGGGCGCTGACCATCACGGCTACAAGGCTCGGATGAGTGCCGCACTGCAAGCCCTCGGTCATCCGAAGGAGAGCTACGAGGCCATCATCGGCCAGAACGTCAAGCTGATGCGCGACGGCAACGAGGTCAAACTCTCGAAGCGCACCGGCGACATTGTCGAGCTCAAAGAGCTGGTCGATGAGGTCGGCCCCGATGTTGCTCGCTTCGCCTATTTGATGCAGTCGATCGATACGAGCCTCGTGCTCGACATCGATCTGCTCAAGCAGCAGTCGTCTGAGAACCCCGTCTATTACGTGCAGTACGCCCACGCCCGTATCCACTCGATCGGCCGCAAGGCTGCCGAGCTCGGGATCGAGCGGGTCGACCTGGCCGACGCCGACCTCAGCCTGTTGGTACACGAGCGCGAACTCGAGATTCTCAGGATTCTCGCCGAGCTGCCCGAGGCCGTTGAAATGGCCTGCAATGACCGGGCCCCGCAGAAGATCACCACCTGGGTGCGCGATCTCGCCGCGGCGTACCACGGCTTTCAGCACGACTGCCCGGTGCTGCGCGACGACGTCGACCCCGGGCTGCAGCAAGCTCGGCTGTGGGTGGTCGAAGCGTCTCGCATCGGGTTTGCGATCGGTCTCGACCTGCTCGGCGTCGACGCGCCGGAGTCGATGTAGGTCAGCCGCCATGAGCCCCATTCCCTGGCACTTGCTCCCCGACAACGCATCGGTGGGCGACAACGACCATCTGCTGATCGGTGGGTGCGATGTCACTGAACTGGCGGCCGAGTTCGGCACGCCCTTGTTCGTGTACGACGAGGATCACCTACGCGAGCGCTGCCGCGAGGCGGTCGCTGCGTTTGGTTCGTCGGCCACCTATGCATCGAAGGCATTCTTGTGCCGCGCCATGGCCAAGCTGGCCTACGAAGAAGGCATGGGCATCGACGTGGCCTCGGGTGGCGAGCTCCATGTGACGTTGGCGGCCGGTGTGCCGGCTGAACGCATCGTGTTTCACGGCAACAACAAGTCGCTGCCCGAGTTGCGGGCTGCGCTCGAGGTTGGCGTCGGTCGCATCGTTGTCGACTCCTTCGATGAGCTCGACCGGCTCGATCAGCTGCACGCCGAGGGCTTGCCTGCGGCGACGATTCTGCTGCGCGTCACCCCCGGCGTCGAAGCCCACACCCACGAGTTCATCTCGACGGGTCAGGACGATTCGAAGTTTGGGTTCACCGTGTCGACCGGCCTTGCGGCGCAAGCGGTCGAGCGGGCTCAGGCCGCGGCCTCAGTCGAATTGGCCGGGGTTCACGCCCACATCGGCTCGCAGGTGTTTCGGGTCGATTCGTTCGGCTCTGCCCTCGAGGTGCTCGCCGCCTTCGCCGAGCCCTACAACTTCGACGAACTCGTCATTGGTGGTGGGCTCGGTGTGGCCTATGTCGAGGGGGAGGAGTCGGCCACGATTCCGCAGTGGTCGAAGATTCTGATCGACACCGCAGCGTCGCTCGGCATCAGCTCGACGCTTGGCATTGAGCCCGGTCGCGCCATTGCCGCCGCCGCCGCGATCACCGTCTACACCGTCGGCACGGTCAAGCCGCTCGATGGCATCCGCACCTACGTCTCAGTCGACGGTGGCATGAGCGACAATCCGCGACCGGTGCTCTACGGCTCGGGCTACGAGACGATGCTTCCGGCAGCGGCGACGGCTGATCGGCCGGATCGAGTTCGGGTCGTTGGCAAGCACTGCGAGTCGGGTGACTTGTTGGTGCGCGATGCCAAGGTGCCAGCCGGCCTTGCTGTTGGCGACTTGTTGGCGACGCCGGTGACCGGAGCGTACGGACACTCGATGGGATCGAACTACAACAAGATTCTGCGGCCGCCTGTGGTGTTCTGCGCTGGCGGAAACGCTCGGCTCGTCGTTCGCCGTGAAACCCACGACGATCTGTTGCACACCGACCTCGGCTAGAAGTTCTTCGGCGAGACGTGCGGCATCAAAACGCGTGCCGACCCGCAGCATCGGTGGCGTAGGCTCTGGCGGGTGAACAGCGAACCTCGCGTGGTCAATATTGGCATCCTCGGTTGCGGCGTCGTCGGTGGCGCCCTGGTCGAGCTGATCCATGAGCGGCGCGAGGCAATCATTGCCTCTGCGGGTGTCGAGCTTCGGGTCACGCACGTTGCGGTCCGTAGCGCCAGTCGTGAACGTCCAGGGGTCCCGAACGAACTGCTCACCACCGACACCCGCTCCGTTGTCGAGGCCGACGACGTCGACGTGATCGTCGAAGTGATCGGTGGTATCGAGCCGGCTCAAGAGTTGATTCGGGCCGCCCTCGCAAGTGGCAAGCCCGTGGTGTCGGCCAACAAGGAACTTCTTGCCAACTACGGCGCCGAGCTGTCGGCTGCCGCCGACGAGGCCGGCGTCGACTTGCTGTTTGAAGCTGCTGTCGCCGGTGCCATTCCGATCGTTCGTCCGCTGCGCGAGTCGCTACTCGGAGAAGACATCACCCGCATCATGGGCATCGTCAACGGCACCACGAACTACATCCTCACCAAGATGAGCGAAGAGGGCGCGAGCTACGAGGCCGCGTTGGCCGAGGCTCAGCGGCTCGGATATGCCGAAGCCGACCCGACCGCCGACGTCGGTGGGTTCGACGCCGGAGCGAAGGCCGCCATCATGGCCTCGATTGCCTTTGGGGCTCGTGTGGTTGCGGGCGACGTCTACCACGAGGGCATCTCCGACATCACGAAGGCCGACATCGATTACGCCAACGCCCTGGGCTATGAGATCAAGCTGCTCGCCATCGCCGAGGTGCTCGAAGGAGAGCAACGAGAGGTGGGCGTCCGGGTGCACCCAGCAATGGTCGAGTGCAACCACCCGCTCGCTTCCGTGCGCGACAGCTTCAACGCCGTCTTCGTCGAAGGACGCTCGGCGGGTGAGCTCATGTTCTACGGCCGGGGTGCTGGTGGTCGGCCCACCGCGTCCGCCGTGCTCGGTGATCTGATCGATGCCGCGAGCAATGTTGTTGCCGGTACTCATCGTTCGGTGCCGGTCGGCGCGCCGTGCAAGATCCGCCCGATCGACGACATCGAATCGGCCTACTACCTCAACGCCGACGTGGTCGACTCTCCCGGTGTGCTGGCCCAAGTGGCCGCCGTGTTCGGCGAGCACGGCTTGTCGATTCGTTCGATGAACCAGGAGGGCGGCAATGGCGAAGACGATGGAGCGCAGGCTCGGATCGCTTTCGTGACGCACTCGGCCAAAGAGCGTTCGCTCCAGGCGGCGCTGCACGATCTACGCGAGCTCGACGCGGTGCTCAGCATCGGCAGCGTGCTTCGAGTCATCGAAGGCTGACGGACACGTCGTGGCCATCTCGTATATCTCGACTCGAGGCGCTGCCCCAGAGCTGAGCTTTAGCGATGCGTTGCTGACTGGTTTGGCTGTCGACGGCGGGCTCTATTGCCCCGACGAGGTCCCGACCTTGGGCGAGCTCGATGCAGGGGCGCCGTATGCGGAGATTGCCTCCGCAGTGATGTGGCCCTACGTCGAAGGGTCGATCGCTCGAGAAGCCTTCGACGATGCCGTGCAGGGGGCCTACGCCACGTTCCGTCATCCCGACGTCGTGCCGCTGATCCAGATCGAAGACAACCATTACCTGCTCGATTTGGCCAAGGGCCCAACGCTTGCCTTCAAAGACATTGCGCTGCAGTTGGTCGGGCGGCTGCTCGATCACGAGCTGAGTGCTCGTTCCGAACAGGTGACCGTGCTCGGTGCAACCTCGGGCGACACGGGTTCGGCTGCGATCGAGGCGCTCCAGAACCGGGCCAACGTGAAGGCAGTGATCCTGCATCCAGAGGGTCGTGTGTCGGACGTGCAGCGCCGGCAGATGACCACGGTCGATGCGCCGAATATTCGCAACGTCGCCATCGATGGCACCTTCGACGATTGCCAAGATCTCGTGAAGGCTGCGTTCAACGACGAAGCGCTCCGAGCCGAGTTCGGCCTGGCCGCCGTCAACTCCATCAACTGGGCCCGAGTAATGGCCCAGATCGTCTACTACGTCACCACCACCCTTCGGCTGGGCGGGCCCGTGTCGTTCTCGGTCCCGACTGGCAATTTCGGCAATGTGCTTTCGGCCTCATACGCCAAGCGCATGGGTGCACCGATCGAGCAGTTGATCGTTGCTAGCAATCGCAACGACGTGCTCACCCGCTTCTTCGAAACGGGCAGCCTCTCGGCTCAGAGTGTCGAGCCGTCGCTGAGCCCGAGCATGGACATTCAGGTCTCGTCCAACTTCGAGCGTGCGTTGTGGGAGGCCTCGGGTCGAGATGGCACGGCGACGACCGAGCTGTTGCAAGAGTTCCGGGCGACGGGTGACGTGCCGGTCGACGCCGAGTGGGTCGAGCAGTTGCGATCCCAGTTCGACGCTGGCCGACTCGACGACGACGCGACCCTGGCCGAGATCGCCAGAGTGAAAGAGGAGTCTGGGGTCGTGATTGACCCGCACACTGCGGTGGGCGTGCATGTCGGGCGCCGCCTCCGTCGTGACCCGTCGGTTCCTCTGGTCACCCTTGCGACCGCCGACCCGGCCAAGTTTCCCGACGCCGTCGAGAAGGCGACGGGGGAGCGGCCACCGCTGCCCGGGTTCCTCTCGGAGCTCCACGAGCGCACCGAGCACTACGTCACGGCCGGCAACTCCCTCGACGCCGTCGCCAACCAACTCCGCTCCTTCTAAGGCCCCTCGCTTCCCGAACTGGAGGCGTGTACCGGTGTTTCAGTCGGTGGGGCACTCCAGTTCGGCGAGTGCTCTCGAACTGGAGGCTGGTACCGGCAAAAAGGCCGGTGGGAGCCTCCAGAAGGGGGAGACCGGGGGAAACCGGGTGGTGCTGGGGGCTCCAGAACCGCGGGAAACGGGGTTTGGGGCGTTTGCTGCTACTGTCGACTGTCGAGATCCGCTTCGGCCCGAGAATGTGACGGCCGCCGGATCACATGTCACTACCACTCGGTTGTGACGCCCCGTCGAGTCGCCACCGTGGCATCTCTCGTACGTGTGCGCCCGTCCGAGTTCACCCAGGCCCCGCGGGCCGCGTAACCCAGGAGGGTTCGTGAGCGATCAAGCCACCGAACGCGCTGATCTACAGAAGAAAGACAAGAACGAGCTCCAGACAATTGTCGAGGCGCTCGGAGGCAAGGCGACCAGCCGAGCCAAGAAGAGCGACCTGATCGATCAGATCTTGGTGCTCTCCGGTGTTGTCACCGAGGCCGAACTGGCCGGTGACGATGCCGCATCGGACGACACGGCAAACGACGACGCCACCGCAGATGACACTGCCAGCGATGACACTGCCAGCGATGAGGCGTCTGATGACGACGCCGCAGAAGCGGATGCAGCAGACGACAGCTCTGACAGTGCTGACGACGACAGTGCTGACGAAGCCGGTGCTACTGCACCAGACGACAGCGCAGCATCGTCCGACGCCGACAACGAGTCGAGCGGCGACAACGCCGGTGGTCGTGGACGCAATCGCGGTCGCCGGCGCCGGGGTGGCCCGGCCGAGCCGCCAGCCGAGTGGGAAACCGAACTCGAGGCGGACAAGCCGGCCAGCAAGGGCCAGTCGAAGAACGACGGCAACCGCAACAACAAGGGCTCCGACAACAACAAGAACGCAGACAACAAGGGCTCAGATCGCAACGGCGGTTCGAACGACCAGTCGAACGATGATGACGTCGAACCCGGCAACCGCCGCCGGCGTCGCCGTGGCCGCAGTCGCGATCGCGACGACAACGGCCCGACCGCAATGGAAGCATCGCCCGTCTCGGGCTATCTCGATCTGCGCGACGACGGTTACGGATTCCTCCGCGTCGCCGGCTGGATGCAGACCAAAGACGACGTCTATGTGTCGGTCAAGATGGTTCGACAGAACGGTCTCCGCAAAGGCGACCTGGTTGTCGGCACGGCCCGCCCCGCTTCTCGCAACGAGAAGAACCCGGCGATGGACACCATCGAGACGATCAATGGCATGTCACCAGAGCAAGCTCGCAGCCGACCGCTGTTCGAAGAACTCACCCCGCTGTTCCCCGACGAGCGCCTGCAACTCGAGCTCACGCGTGAACCGTTGCAGATGACGCCTCGCATCATCGACCTCGTGTCGCCCATCGGAAAGGGCCAGCGCGGTCTGATCGTCTCGCCCCCCAAAGCAGGCAAGACCACGATCATGAAGGACATCGCCAAGTCAATCGAGAAGAACAATCCCGAGGTGCACCTCGTTGTTCTGCTGATCGACGAGCGACCAGAAGAAGTCACCGACATGGCCCGCTCACTCGAGCACGGCGAAGTCGCAGCATCTACCTTCGATCGCCCGCCCGAAGAGCACTGCGCGCTCGCCGAGCTCACGATCGAACGGGCCAAGCGCATGGTCGAGGCCGGCGAAGACGTCGTCATCATCCTCGACGGCATCACCCGTTTGGCTCGGGCCTACAACATGGGTGGACCGACCAGCGGGCGTCTCATGAGTGGTGGCCTCGACACCGCAGCCATCTACCCGCCAAAGCGCTTCTTCGGCGCCGCCCGCAACCTCGAAGAGGGCGGCTCGCTCACGATCCTCGCAACGGCGCTGGTCGAGACCGGGTCACGCATGGACGAGGTGATCTTCGAAGAGTTCAAGGGCACCGGCAACATGGAGCTGCGGCTCGATCGTCGCCTCGCCGAGAAGCGCATCTTCCCTGCGATCGACATCGACGCCAGCTCGACTCGCCGCGATGAACTCCTTCAGACAACGGCCGAGAAGAACCAGGGCGCAAAGCTGCGTCGAGTGCTCTCCGGCATGGCTGAATCTGACGAAGGGTCTGGGGCTGCCGGCCTCGAGCTGCTCACCGAGCGCATGAAGACCTTCAAGACCAACGAAGCGTTCCTGGCTGAACTGGCCAAGAGCTAGCCAGCTCAAATCTCCCGGCGACGTTTGAGGAACTCGAACGACCCGCCAGAATGGTGCAGCTATGAAGTCCGACATCCATCCCAACTACCGATCGGTCGTCTTTCAAGACCAGTCGGCCGACTTCTCGTTCATGACCAAGTCAACGGTCGAGACCGAGGAAACGATTGAGTGGGAAGACGGCAATACCTACCCCCTCTACAAGGTCGAGATCTCCTCGGCCAGCCACCCCTTCTTCACCGGCACGATGCGCATCGTCGACACCGCCGGTCGAGTCGAGCGGTTCGAGCGTCGTTTCGGCGCCCGCAAGCGCAAGGGCAAGGGCGCCGACGCTCCGGCCGCCGAGGCTGCTCCGGCAGAAGAGGCACCAGTCGAAGAGGCACCCGTCGAGGAAGCAGCTGCAGAAGCTCCTGCCGCCGAGGCTCCGGTCGAAGAGGTAGCTGCTGAGGCTCCTGCCGAAGAGGCAGCCGCCGAAGCACCCGCTGAGGATGCAGCCGCAGACGAGGCACCTTCCGAGGACGCCAGCTGACCGCTCCGGCACTCCTCCAGGCCAAGCTCAAGGGTTTGGTCCGGTCACTGACCGATGCGGAGATTGAACTTCACGATGCCCCCGGTGGTCCCGGGGGCATCGTCGCGTCCGGCTCCGACGCTGGCCGGGCCTTCCTCCTTGCCCCCGACGGCGACGCCGAACGCGCGGTCGGGCCCGCCTTGCTCTGGGCCGACCGCATCGGTCAACCAGTCGAGCTGTTGGTTGACCCTCCAGCAGTTGGCGAGGTCGCGCGCCGAGCAGCGCCATTTGGCGAACAGCTCGCGGTGTGGGCAATCGACGGCACCTCATTGGCCCCCGCCGAGCCGAGCGTTGCCCTCCAGCCTCCCGCACTGCCAGACGATGAGCTGGCCTTTGCGAGCGTGATCGAAGAAGGCGGGGGTCGGCCGGTTGACGATCACGGCCGTCTCGTCGCCGAGTACGCCGGCCTAGAAGTGGCCCGTGTCACGAGAAACCTCGACGATGAACCAGAGCTCGAGGTTGGTGTCGGACAAGCTGACCGAGAGCTGCAGCAACTCGTCCATGGTCAGCTCGGACGCCCCGAAGCCCTGGCTCGAGCCATCGAGATGGTGGCTGAACATCGAACCCCGGGTGCGCCCATGCATCCGCTCAATCGGTTGGCTCGCGAGCGTTGGTTGCGCTCCACCGTGCTCGCCGACCCGAGCCTCCTCGATTTGTCGTCGTTCGACACGCTGCCGCCGTTGCGGCCCCGCTCGACGGTGCTCGGCACTGTTCCGATAGCGGGC
>CALJSB010000083.1 GCA_937976305.1 uncultured Acidimicrobiales bacterium | reverse complement strand
TCCGGGCCCTTGCCCTCGGTGGCGGGTGGCTCGAACCCATCTTCGTAAGGCAACGACGGATCGCAGCGAACGCCGAAGTAGTTCTGCACGCGGCGTTCGGTTGGCAGCCCGTTGTCGTCCCACCCCATCGGGTAGAAGACGGTCTTGCCGGTCATCCGCTGGTAGCGGGCGATCGTGTCGGTGTGGGTGTAGCTGAAGATGTGGCCCATATGCAGCGAGCCAGACACCGTTGGTGGTGGCGTGTCGATGGAGAACACCCCGTCGCGGCCGACCGAGCGGTCGAATCGGTAGGTGTCGTCGATTTGCCACTGATCAGCCCATTTGGTCTCGAGACCGTCGAGGCTTGGCTTGTCCGGTGCGCCGGTGTTCATCCGGACAGGGTACGCGAGCCCACCGACCAATCAGTTGACGTTTTGCAGCAGATCGCTCTGAAATTGGGCCGAACTATCGACCTCACTCGGGTACCTTGGCGGCCATGATCCGCTTGTACGACACTGCGCAACAGGAGGTCGTTCCGCTGACCCTGCGGGACCCAGGCAAGGTGTCGATCTACGCATGCGGGCCCACCGTGTACGGCCCTCCGCACCTCGGCCACGGCCGCATGGTGCTGGTCTTCGACGTCGTTCGCCGCTTCCTCGAGTGGTCGGGGCTCGAGGTCACGTTTGTCTCGAACATCACAGACATCGACGACAAGATCATCGAGCGGGCGATCAACGAAGGTCGTGATTCGAGCGACATCGCCGTCAAGTGCGAGAGCATCTGGTGGGAGGCCATGGACCGCCTCGACGTGCTGCGGCCAGACGAAACTCCGCACGCCACCGCCTATGTCGACGACATGGTGGCCCTCATCCGACGCCTCGTCGACAGTGACCAGGCCTATGTCACGTCCGACGGGGTGTATTTGTCTGTCGAGGGGATCGACGGCTACGGCCTGCTGGCCCATCAAACACTCGATCAGCTGCGGGAGGGTGGTGGCGATCGGGAGATCGTCGGCACCGAGAAGCGCCATCAGGCCGACTTCGCCCTTTGGAAGTTCGCGAAAGAGGGCGAGCCCTCGTGGCCATCGCCGTGGGGTGAGGGCCGGCCAGGCTGGCACACCGAGTGCGTCGTCATGAGCCTTGACCTGCTCGGCGAAGGCTTCGATCTGCACGCTGGTGGGCTCGACCTCACCTTTCCCCATCACGAGAACGAGCGAGCCCAGGCCATAGCCGACGGCAAGACCTTTTCGACCCATTGGATGCACAACGGCTTCGTCGAGATGGACGGCGAGAAGATGTCGAAGTCGCTCGGCAACGTGCGCAACCTTCTCGATCTCACCGAGGAGTACGACGCTCGCGCCTATCGCCTGCTGATCCTGCGGTCGCACTATCGATCGCCGATGGAAGTCACCGATGTGACGCTGCGCGATGCAGAAGCGGCACTCGAGCGCCTCGATGCGTTCGCCCGCCGCACGAGCGATCTCGACGGTTCGGTTGACGACAAGATCATCGCCGACTTCACCGAGCTGATGAGCAACGACTTCGATTCAGCTGGTTCGGTCGATCTCATGTTTCGCCAGGTCCGCGAGGGCAACACAGCGCTCGATGCTGGCGACACCACAACCGGTGGCGCCGCAGCCGCGGCCGTTCGTGAGATCGCCGGGGCCTTGGGTTTGCGTCTGATCGAAGACGCAGAAGCCGCACCGGCCGAGATCGTCGCGCTGGCTCAGGCCCGGACCGATGCCCGAGCGGCGAAAGACTTTGCCCGGGCTGACGAGTTGCGCGATGAGCTGACCGCGGCTGGCTGGTCGGTCGAAGACTCCGCCGACGGTCCGGTGCTCCGCCCGCTGGGCTGACCCACCGCTGCCGTGCCTGCTGGGCTGACGCGGGTAGAGCGTGGGTCGGGAACTTTCCAGCGATCGCCGTCGTTGACCCTGCGTGACGAAACATCGCACGATGAACGCGGCAACTAAGGTCAAAACATGCAGCTAGAGAACGCAGGAGGAACTCGAGGAGGTCTTGGCACCTTTGCGCTCGGCGCTGTGCTGTCGGGCGCGTCTGCCTGGTTTTTTGTCGACTCGGTCCGAGTCGTGACCTACGGCAACGGCTGGATCTCTCGCGGATTCGGTGGCGGAACCGGGTCGGCCGGCATTGTGTTCTTGCCGATCTTCATCGGTTGCGTCGCCTTGTTCTACGACGCATCAAAGACCTGGGCGTGGGCCCTCTTCGGAATCGGTGGCGCCATCATCGTCGTCGAGATCCTGAGCAAGCTGAACTTCTGGTTCAACCTGAAGCTGTCGCACTTCATGATCATGCTGATCTCGTTTGCTGCTGGCATTGGTTTGATGCTGCGAGCGCTCAGAGAGATGCCGCCGGAGCCATCAACGGAGCAACTCGACCGTTCGTGACCGCAAGCAGGCCTTATCGGCCATAGCATGGCGGGACAAATTGAAACGGGGAGCTCGAACGTGTCGGGCTGAGAGGGCAGCACAACGGCTGTCGACCCGAGAACTTGATCTGGGTAATGCCAGCGAAAGGAACTCACATGAAATCCCTGACAGCCTTGCTGTTTGCTCTGTTGCTCGTCGCCACCGCTTGCGCGAGCGACGATGACTCTTCGTCTGAGGCGTCCTCCGACGACGCGACAACGGAGAGCTCCGGCGACGATGATGACGGAGAAGACGGGGCCGACGAAGGGCCTGCGGTCGACTCGATCACGCTCGTGGCCTACGACTCCTATCCAGCCGACGATCTCGACGAGCCCAACCCGCTCCAGATTGCGCTCGATGAGTTCACGGCCGAGACCGGTGTCGAAGTCGAGATCTTGAACGCTGGTGACACCGGCACGATGTTGGCGAAGGCCGAGCTCACCGCCGGCAACCCCGAGGGTGATGTGATCTGGGGGATCGACAACTCGTTCTTGTCTCGGGCCATCGATGCGGAGATCTTCGAGCCCTACGCCGCAAACGGGCTCGATGCGATCGATCCAGCGTTCCTCGAGCTGGTGCCGAATCACGAAGCAACCCCGGTCGACTTCGGCGACGTGTGCGTCAACTACGACATCGCTGCGGTCGAGGGCGCCGGTCTCGACGCCCCGGCGTCGTTCGAAGATCTGGCCGCCAACGCCGACCAGCTCGTCGTGCAGAACCCCGGGACGTCATCACCGGGCCTGGCCTTCCTCTTGGCCACGATCGCCGAGTTCGGGGAGGACGGTTGGGAGGACTACTGGACCGAGCTTGCCGAGGGTGGCGTCAGCGTGACTGACGGGTGGACCGATGCCTACTACGGGGAGTTCACGTGGGCCGGCGGTGGCGATCGATCGCTCGTGGTGTCCTACGGCTCGAGCCCGCCGTTCGAGGTGCTCTTCGCCGCCGAGCCACTCGATGCTGCGCCGACCGGCGTGGTCGAGGCCACGTGCTTCCGTCAGATCGAGTTCGCCGGCGTCCTGGCCGGAACCGACGCACCCAGCGAGGCGCAAGCACTCATCGACTTCTTGATCTCCGAACGGTTCCAGACGGAGATCCCGATGAACCTGTTCGTCTTCCCAGCGAACCAAGACGTCGAGTTGGCTCCCGAGTTCGTCGACTTCGCCACGATTCCCGAGTCGTCGCTGAGCCTCGACCCGGCAACGATCGCCGAGAATCGAGCCGACTGGATCGACCGCTGGACGGAGATCGTCGCAGGCTGATCAGCCGTGTCTGATTCGGCCGCTCACAATCGATTGCCGCGGGGGTTCGTTGCTGCGGTTGCCCTGCTGCCAGCAGCGTTCCTGCTGCTGTTTTACGTGTGGCCGTTTCTCACTCTGCTTGGTCGAGCGATCGGAGCTGGCGCCGTCGGCGACACCTTGGCTCGCTCGAGTACGTGGCGTGTGTTGTGGTTCACCACCTGGCAGGCAGTCGCCAGCACAACCATTGCCCTGCTCGTCGGGCTTGCGCCGACGTGGGCCGTGTCGCGGTTCGAGTTCGCGGGCAGACGGTTCTTCTTGAGCCTGTTGACCGCGGTGTTCGTTCTGCCAACGGTGGTTATTGGCGCCGCGATCGTGGCGGTGCTGCCCGACAGTCTCGACCGGAGCGTGTTTGCCATTCTCGGCGCTCATGTCGTGTTCAACATCGCGGTGGTGGTGCGCACGGTCGGAACGATGTGGGAGCAGCTGCCCCGAGACCTGGAGCACGCGGCGGCGACGCTCGGAGCAAGCCGCTGGCAGACGTTTCGCTTGGTCGTGTTGCCGTTGCTCAGGCCGGCGATCGCGGCGGCGGCAGGAATCATCTTCTTGTTCACCTTCACCTCGTTTGGTGTCGTACGGGTGCTGGGAACCACGGGACGGCGGACGCTCGAGGTAGAGGTGTGGCGGCGAGCCACCCAACTCGGCGACATCGGTGGAGCCGCCGTTTTGGCCGTGCTCCAGCTCGTCGTCCTGGCTGTCCTTGTGGGTTGGTCGACTCGAGCGCAGCGTCGCTACGCCCGTTCGCTGCAGCTCGGTGACCCGTCTCGTCGTGAGCGGCCACGTCGCCGAGAGCGGCTACCGGTTGGCCTCGCGGTGGGAAGTGCGTTGGTCCTGGTGGGTGCCCCGCTCGTTGCTCTCGTCGAGCGGTCGTTCCGGCCGAACGGCCCAGCCAATGCGTATGGCCTCGACGCCTGGCGTTCGATCGACAACGCCGAGATCAGGCCCGGTCTGCGGCTTGGCATCGACCCCCTCGGAGCACTGCAGAACTCGGCGACAACCGCTGCGTGGGCCACGTTGTTTGCTGTGGCGATCGGCGTCGCCGCAGTGGTGGCCATCAGCACGCTCGGGCGGTCGGGCAAGCTGCTCGACACCGGCCTCATGCTCCCGCTCGGTACGTCTGCTGTCACGATTGGCTTCGGCATGCTGATCACGTTCGACACTCCACCGGTTGACTGGCGAGCCAGCCCGTGGCTGGTGCCGATCGGACATGCGCTGGTGGCTGCCCCCTTTGTGGTGCGGAGCGCTCTCGGCGTCGTGCGGGGAATCGATCCCAATCAGCGAGCCGCTGCAGCCACCCTTGGCGCCTCGCCACTCCGGGCCTGGGCGACCACGACGTTGCCGGTCATGCGCCGCCCGATCGCGACCGGGGCCGGCCTGGCAGCGGCGATCTCGCTCGGCGAGTTCGGGGCAACGAGCTTTCTGTCCCGCACGGGCTCGGAGACCTTGCCGATCGCGATCGAGCGCTTGCTGGGCCGCACCGGTCGGCTGTTCCAGGCGCAGGCGTTCGCCCTATCGACCATTCTTGCCATCGCAACGATTGTGATTGTCGTGCTCGTCGACCTGGGAGGTGACCGTGCTCGTCGTTCGTGAGGTGACGGTGGCCTTTGATGGCCCGCCGGTGCTCGACCGGGCGAGCCTGTCGGTTGACGA
>CALJSB010000082.1 GCA_937976305.1 uncultured Acidimicrobiales bacterium | reverse complement strand
CAAGGTGCGGAGGGTGTAGGCGGTCAGTTCGACTTCGTGTTTGCGGATGGCGTCCATGCCGATTGCTTCGAGGTAGTCGACGGCTGCGCCGAGCCCTACTGCCTCGACGATTGGCGGCGTGCCGGCCTCGAACTTTCCGGGGACAGCATCGGCGGTGAACCCGTCGCGGGTGACATTGAGGATCATGCCGCCGCCTCCGAGGAACGGTGGCATGTCGTCGAGGAGCTCCATGCGGCCCCACAGCACCCCAATGCCTGAAGGGCCGAGCATTTTGTGTCCGCTGAACGCAATGAAGTCGGCGCCCATGTCTGCGACGTTGGTGGGGAAGTGGGGGACTGACTGGCAGGCGTCGACAACCGAGATCGCACCAGCCGCTTTGGCGGCCGCAGTCAGTCGCTCGACCGGGTTGACCGTGCCGAGTACGTTGGACATCGCGGTGAAGGCAAGCACCTTTGCGCCGTCGAGAAGCTGGTCGAGGTTCGACAGATCGAGCTGGCCATCATCGGTGACCTCGATCCAGCGGATTTCAAAACCGAGCTCAGCTGACATCATCTGCCAGGGCACGATGTTGGCGTGATGCTCCATGAGCGTCAGCACGACGGCGTCGCCTTCGCCCAGGTTCTTTCGTCCCCACGCTTGGGCCACGAGGTTGATGGCCTCGGTTGCGTTTTTGGTGAAGATCACCTCGTTGACGTCCGGCGCTCCGATGAATCGGGCGACGGAGTGCCGTGCCTGCTCATAGGCCGATGTTGCCCGCTCGGCGAGTTGGTACACGCCTCGATGAACGTTGGCGTAGCTGTTCAGGTAGATGTCGTCCATGGCGTCGAGCACCTGCTGTGGGTGCTGCGACGATGCCGCTGAATCGAGAAAGACCAGCCGCTTGCCGTCCTGTTGTTGCTGGAGAATCGGGAAATCGTTCCGAATCGCCGCGACGTCGATCGTGGTGTCTTCGGTTGCGGCGCTCACAGGAAACTCTCGTAGCCGTCGGCTTCGAGGCGGGCAGCGAGTTCCATGCCACCCGATGTGGCAATGCGGCCATCAACCATGATGTGGACATGGTCGGGCTGGAGGTGGTCAAGGAGGCGTTGATAGTGCGTGATGGCGAGTGCCCCCAGTTCGGGGCGATCCTTGCGGATTTCTTGCACGCCGCTCGCCACCACTCGTAGCGCATCGATGTCGAGGCCTGAGTCGGTCTCGTCGAGGATGGCCATCTCGGGTTCGAGTACGGCCATCTGGAGGATCTCGTTGCGTTTCTTCTCGCCACCCGAGAATCCCTCGTTGAGGTATCGCTCCATGAATGACTCTTCCATGCCGAGCCGCTCCATCCACTCCATCAGCTCAAGGCGGAGTTCGAGCACGCTCATCTCCATGCCCTTGCGGGCGCTGAGTGACTGACGCAGGAAGTTCAGCACGCTGACGCCGGCGATCTCTTGGGGGTACTGGAAGGCCAAGAAAATGCCGGCCTTGCCTCGAACATCGGTGTCCCAGTCGGTGATGTCGTCGCCTCTGAAGAGGATCCGACCCGAGGTGACCTCGTATTCGGGCGATCCGAGCAGGGCGGATGCAAGCGTTGACTTGCCGCACCCGTTCGGCCCCATCAGGGCATGGACTTCGCCCGGGGCCACCTGGAGCGAAACGCCCTTGAGGATCTCAACCGATGGTTGACCGGGGGCTTCGACCGTGCTGACGTGCAGGTCGTCGATTTCGAAGAGAAGTTCGTCGGCGGCGGCGTTCGACATGCACCACATTCTAGGGACCGCACTGAAATACCACTATCGCCGTAGGAGAAATTCCAGGGCCCCCTTGATAGGGCAGTTGGCGGGGCAGTTGACCCAGCATCCTGCCCATTGGCTGGCGGCGCGCCGGGCCATACTGTTGATGCGGGAATGAGCTGGGCACGAGTGGGGCCCATCGGCGCGGAGGTGAGGCGAGATGATGGTGTTGCGAGACCAAGATCTCGTGTTCCTTGCCTACAACAAGGCGGGCTCGAGCTCGATTGAAGCTGCGCTGAAATCGCATCGGTCGATCCCCGCTGAGGCCTACGCCCGGGCGGCTCATCCACTGCTACGTAGCGATCTGCCCTGGAAGCACATGACGGCCTTGGAGTTCCAGAAGCTCTTTCGCTGGTCGTCAGCGATTGCCGGTTCGCATCGCGTGGCCGTGGTCCGCAACCCCTGGGATCGCATGGTGTCGGTGTGGTCCTACCAACGCCAGACGATTCCTGATCGCCATCCGCTTGCCGTCTCGCATGAGTTTGTCGATTATGTGAAGGCGGGCGGCTCAGGCGCCAGTTTCATGACCTTCAGCGACTTTGCTGGCGATGGCAACGGTGGGCTTGCGGTCGACACGGTGCTGCGGGTCGAGAACCTTGACGATGACTTCGCAGACCTCTGTTCGGTGCGTGACCTCGGCTCGGTCGAGCTGCCTCGCAAGAACTCCTCGAAACGGCCTGCGTATCAAGAGATGTACGACGACGAAAGCCGCGACGTGGTCGCAGCCCACTTCAAAGCCGACATCGAGCGTTTCGGCTACGAGTTCGACGCGTGACGATCGATCAAACCGAAGCCCCTGTGCCGCAGAAGTCGGGGCTTTCAGGGCGCCTCCAGAGCCGGTTGCAGGGCCAACGGCTCGATTCGGTCATCACCTCGTTGAGCTACCTCGCCACGGCAGGCCTCGGGTTTGTGAATGGTCCGATTCTGGCCCGAGCGCTGGGCACAACGGGCCGAGGCGAGCTTGCCGCGGTTGTCGCCACGACGCAGCTGATTGGCTTTGTCACGGGGTTCGGCATGCCCCGGGCCGCCGTGTTCTTCGCGACTGAGATCAAGTGGCGCAAGATCATCATGTCGTCGTGGTTCACCGTCTTGGTCTTCACGTTGCCGTTTCTTGCCCTACTGATTCCGGCCTATCAATGGGTGCTCGACGGCAAACAAGACATCACCGTCACGTGGTTCTACGCCTACTTGGCGCTCACGGTTCTCGCTGGACCAGCAACAACAACGATCTTCTGGTTGCGAGGCATGAGCCGCACGATTGCCTTCAACCTGTTGAACGCGCTGCCTGCGGTGTTGACGAGCATCGGCTACGTCGGGTTGTTCATTGCGGGACGGCTCACGCTCGAGACGGCGCTTGTGTCGACCTTTGTGGCCCAGGCAATCGCTCGCGTCGTTGTGCTGAGCTACGGGCGATCATTCCCAGGGCGAGGGTTCGACAAGCAGGCATACAAGACCCAACGCCACTACGGCTTGCGGGCATGGTTTGGATCCCTTTCATATCTGGTGACGTTCCGCGTCGATCAGTTTGTGCTGGCTGGGATCGTCGAATCCGATCAACTCGGGATCTACGCCGTTGCGGCCACTGGCGCCACGTTGAGTCTCCCGATCTCGCGAGGAATCGGACAGACGCTGCTTCCCCACGTGCGTCGGGCGAAGACCGACGAAGCCCGATTCGCAGCCATCGAAAAGGCGCTGCGCTGGGTTCGTCTGGCCTCGGGCGCTGCGGTGGTCGGCCTTGCTGCCCTTGCCCCGTTTGTGGTGCCGTTTCTCTTCACCGAAGAGTTCGCACCGGCCGTCATCCCATTGCTGATCTTGTTGCCCGGACAGTTCGCCAACGACGTGGCCACCGTGCTCGCATCGGCGCTTGATTCGTTCAACCGACCCGAAGAAGCCTCGAAGGCTCAGGTCGTGTCTGCCGTGATTACGGTCGCCGGGCTTGCGATCTTCGCCCCGCTGTTTGGCATTCGTGGCGCCGCAGGGGTGACGACGGCTGCCTACCTCGGCTACCTGCTCTACATCTCGCTGGCCTACCGCTCACTCAAAGCCGAAAAGCTCCCCGCAACCACCTAGGGGTCAGGTCTCAAACGTTAACAGCGCTCCCGTTGCCCAGGCCTGCGGTCGACGCACACCTCTGCTGCGGCGTCCGCTTCGCTTCCGAGTCCTCGCTTGAGGTGCACGTCGGCCTTCGGCCCTCGGCTAGTGAGCGGAGCGAACGGCGGGGTCGGGTGCGAATGGAGCGAATGTCAGAGGTTGGCGAGGTCGGCGATTGAACCCTCGAAGAAGCCTCGGCCTGTTGTGCCGACCACGATTCGATCGGTGTCGAACGGGTCGAACTCGACCGTTGTCAGTCGCGTCATCGGGAGCCCGGTGTTCTGGACGACCCACGTGGCGCCGCCGTCGGTAGAGATCATCACACCGCTCGCACGGCTCACGTCGCGTCGTGGCTGATCACTGGTGACCGCCACCAAGATCTGAGAGTCGTCGGGAGCAACAGCGACCTCATGGACTTGCGGATCGTCGATGAGCCGCTCCCAGCTACTGCCGTCGTAGCGGTTGAGCCCGCCGAAACCGTCGGCGCCGAACTGGGTCACGTAGAGGTCGCCGGTGAGGGAGTCGACGGTGAGACGAGTTGTCGCAAACGGCGACTCGGGCAACGGTTGTGCATTGTCTCCGCCATCGGTCGAGACAAACACACCGACTGCAGAGGTGATGTAGAGGTTCGATCCGTCGGCGTCGAAGTCGATGTCGAAGGCCTGGTCGATTGACGACATGACGATGTCGAACGTCTCGCCCTGGTTCGTCGAGCGGTAGATCACGCCATCGACTACGACAAAGACGACGTTCGGATCGTTGGGGCTGACGGCAAGGCCGGTCGGGTCGAGATCACTTCGAGTTGCTGGCAAGCCAGCATCGCCGCCTTCGCGAATGTCGAATGACTCGCCACCATTGGTTGACACTCCGACGCCGCGGAAGTTCGCCGTCGATTGACCCAGCAGTACATAGATCGTGCCGTCCGAGGCGTAGCGAATCTCTTCGGCTCCGCCCCAGTTGATCTCGGCCGCCGTGTTGGGTCGGTTCCACGATGCCCCGCCGTCGTTGGAACCGATGAAGTTGCCGCCGTCGAATGCGGCGATGGCGAGGCGGTCGGGCGTATGGGGGTCAAAGGCGATGTCGCTCGACACCAACCCGGAGTAGCCGCGCCCGCTGAAGCGGTTGTCGCCGAGGTCGTCGGTGGTGAGATCGGTCCATGTTTCGCCGCTGTCGCGACTCATGAGGACGTAGTCGTCCTGGCTGAAGACCACGAGATCAGGCAAGGTCGGATGAACCGCGAGCTCGTGGGCTCGAATCGATGATTGGTAGACCCGAGGACGGTCGGTGTCGCGGTTGGCGATCGTCGTCCAACTCTCGCCGCCGTCGTCTGATCGGTAGACCGCATTCTGGCCTCGGCCAACGTTGGAGGTGTAGAGCCGGTTCGGGTTGCTGGGTGAGACAACGATGCGATCGAAGCCGGCGGTGGCCTCGATCGAGGCACCAGTGGCAACGTCAAGGCCCGACAGCTGCGGAGACCAGCTCTGGCCGCCGTCACGAGTGACGTAGATGCCGCCGGGCTGGATCGAACCAGCGTCGGTCGCTTTCAGTGCGACCCACGCCGTGTTGGGGTCGGTCGAGTGGATGGCGAGGTCGCCGGTGGCGTCGTGGGGAAGTCCGTTGCTCGACTTGGTCCACGTTCGTCCGCCGTCTTGGCTGGTGTGAACTCCCTGGTTCCGAGTCGCAACCATGAGCGTTGCCCCGTCGGCGGTGAAGCCACCGTCTTGGATGTTGGCGCCTTCGCCGACGGCTCCGACGTTGATCCAACTTGCGCCGTCGTCGGTCGATTCCCAGACCGCGCCGTACGTGAACTGGTCGGTTCGGAAGCGATTCCACTCGCGCTGCGATCCGCTGAACGCCACGAGGTGCGTTGCGTCGTTCGGGTCGAATTGGACGACCTCGATCGGCGATGAGTATCCGTCCTCAGCTGGCGCCGGCATGCCGTCGCGAGCTGGCGTCCAGGTGTGGCCACCATCGCTTGACCGATAAGGCCCGCCCATCGTGCCGACCCAGACCTCGTCCGCGACGTCGGGGTTGTAGGAGAACTCGGAGATCTCCCACGACAGCAGACCGGTGCCTGCGTTCCACTGCTCGAGCGGATCGTTGGCCCACGCAACGCCGAGCATGTCGCCGCCCACGAGCATCGCAGTGTCGGAGCCCGGATCGAAGATGATCGACGTTGTCCTGCCGCCAACGCCAGGCTCCCCGAGCGGTGAGAAGCCAGCAATCACGGGTTCAGTCGAACCACCGGTTTCTGAACCCCCATCGCCCACAGCGTCGCCGGTGTCGTTGCCGGCAGCGTCGTTGTCTGCGGAGGCGCTTGTTGCTGTGTCGTCGGCGCCACCGGAAAGGGTGGTGTCGGTGTCGTGCGAGCCATTGGTGTCGAGCCCGTCATCGCTGAAGACAGCGCAAGCCGATGAAGTGAGGGCGAGCGCGAGCAGCAGTGATGTCAGCTTGTGCCGTGGCCGCGAGCGGACATGACGGTTCATGATGAGTGCAAAATAGTTGCCGCCTGGTTCCAGACACCGTCGCCGGGTTGTCTTGCCCAGAGGGCTCGACGGCTGGTGTCGTCGGTGCGCAGCCTCAGGCCATGCCTTCAGCTTCGAGCAACGTCGTGATGCCCGCTTCGAGATCTGCACTCGGAGCCCAACCGATCAACTCGGTCAAGCGTCCGACGTCGGCCTGAAGGTGCATGCGCTCTGATGCCCGCACCTTCGCCGGGTCGGTTTCGACCGTGGCTCCGGTTCCGGCGAGACGCACGAGCGTGTCGACCAAGTCGCCCATTCGGTGAGCGGTGCCGGTTCCGATGTTGACCGTCGTGATCGGTTCACTTGCGGCGGCAAGTGCCTCTACGAGTGCCTTGCCCGCTTCGTCAACGGGCACCATGTCGCGACGGGGCTCGAGGTTGCCGAGTCGGAGCACACCGCTTCCGGCCTTCAACTGATCGACAATCTCAGGCACGATGTGGGGGTTGGTCTCACGGGCTCCATAGAGGTTGAAGAAGCGGGACACGAGGAACTTGGTGTCGAGTGATCGGGCCGCGTTGGCGATGAGCTGTTCGCCTTGCAGCTTCGTGAGGCCGTAGATGTTGAACGGTGATGGCTCGAGGTCCTCACGGTGAGCATCGTCGCTCGGGGCGTACACGTCGCCCGTTGAAGCGAACGCCATCCGTTCGACACCGCCATCTCGAACCGCATCGAGAACCGACTGCGTTCCGAGCACGTTGATCCGCACTGCCAGCGATGGATCGGCAACCGCAGCAGGGATGAAATGCAGCGCAGCGAGATGGAAGATGTCGGTCACGCCGTGTTCCTGCACGGTGGCCGAAACGGCACCAGGGTCGGTGACATCGACGTTGACAAACGTGAACCGCTCATCACCATCGAGGCGTTCGATGTGCTGTTTGTTGCCCCACGCCAAGTTGTCGAGACCGACCACCTGCCGTCCTTGTTCGAGGAGCGTGTCGATCACGTACGAGCCGAGGTAGCCCGCCGCTCCAGTCACCATGGTTGTCATGTGATTTCCTTTCGGCTCTTCCGCCGAAGAGCTCGGCTGAGGCGTCGTCGATTGCAATGTGTGCGGGTCATGAAACTGGTTGCGGGAGTTTGGTGGGTTCTGGGAGCGCGTCGAAGGACGAAACAGGGGCGGCGATCGTGGCTCTTCGTCGCGACCGATTGTTGGAGAACGTCGTGAGTGCCGCCCCGGCGATCATTGTGACGAGTCCGCCGATGACGGCTGACTGCACGTATTTGGGCCATGCCCCGACGAGCGTGGTCGAGCCCGCCCAAACGGCGCCCTCGGCAATGGCCTCCTCGGTGACGTTCGAACGAGAAACCGATAGGGGCGAGTCGGCCGACAACGAACGCCCATCGGAGTAGAACAGCGCTGCTTCGGTCGCGAGGGCCTCTGCGAGTTGCGCAGCATGTTCCGGGTCGGGGTGCACTGCTGAGAACCACACGGTTGATCGAGATTCGTCGTGCTGTCCGGCATCAGGCTGGATGTCGGTGTTGCCCGGCACACCGGCTCGAGCTTTGGCCGCATCGCGCACACTCGGAAGTCGGGCAACGACCACCAAGTCTTCGGTGATGTTGTCGAGGCTGCCGCGATTTTGCCGGTCGGCCGAGATCGTGTTGACGGACAAGAACGCTTCGGATCGGAAGTTCGACGATGTCGTGAACCCGAGGAAGGCGGCGGCGATGGCAGAGAAGGCGACAACACCGGCGAGCCACGGTGCCCCAGCAACTCGAAGCGGCTGGGTTGCCACGGGTTGCTGCTCGCGGACTCGATCGGCCCAGACCCAGACAGCCATGGTGGCCAGGCCGACATTGAGGTACCACTGCAAAATGGTGTCGGTCATGATGTTCTCGGTGAAGAGCTGAATGACGACGGACGTTGAGGCCACGATCGAGCCGAGGAGAACACTCGACTGAAAGGTCGTGAAGCGGGGGCTGTCGACCATGCGCCAGGCCTTGACAACAAGCACCAACGCTGTGCCGACGAGTAAGAGCCAGCCGATGAGGCCGACCACCCCAGCTTCAACTGCTGCTTGCAGGAAGCTGTTGTGCGGCGCGGCCTCGCGCACGGTCAGTGTCGGGACGACCTGGAGGCCCACCCCGCTGAAGGGGTTCCGGAAGAACAACGGTGCCACGTCGGCCCAGTAGCCAATCCGCCAGGCGAGAGAGTCGTCGGTTTTTGCTCCGCCATCGGCGCCTTCGCTTGCTGTGATGTTCGCGATGCGTTCTCCGACCCCAGGAATCAGGGCAGCAGCGACGACGAGTCCGACAAGGAGCACCAGAGCGAGACGGCGATCTCGGCGCCATGTGAAAACAAGTGCACCGGTGGCAAACGAGATCCAGGCCGCCCGAGCGAAGGTGTTCAGCAGGACAAAGAACGTGGCGAGAACGGGGATGAGGAGCAGCAGGCGGTTGCGAGCGCTTGTTGAGGCCAGGGGACCGAGCAACAACAGAAGGATCAGCACGAGGTAGGTGGCAAACGGGTTGAAGTGCGAGAACGTCCCCGTGAGTCGGGCCAAACCAGAGATGGGATCGACGCTCGATGTCCAGAAGTACTGGACGATCCCCGTCGAGACGGGGATGAGCACCCCGGCACCGACGACGACGAGAATTCGCCGCAGAGCCGTTCGATCCAGCCGCAGCGTGCGCTCGATCATCAGGTACATCACAACGGACGAAATGAAGCCGAGCGTCGCCGGAAGGCTTTGTCCTTTGTCGAGTGAGGTTGGCAACGACACCGCAAACAGCACGCCACACACCACCCAGGCAACTCCCATGGGTGTTGCCAGCACGCGAGTGCCTTGTAAGCGGTCGGCGACGAGTCGCGCGATACCCACCGAGATGACGAGCAACCCGAGGACTGCAGCGGGCTGCAACGGGTCGAGCGAGTCGGACTTGAGATCGTCGAGGGCTGGGCGAATGAGGAGGACCGCAAGCACAAACCACTCGAAGCGGTACATCGCAACGGCCCCGAGTCCGGCGGTGATGAGCAGCGTGAGACCCATCGTGACGTCGCTCGGGCTCAGCCCGGAGGCAAGCACGCCGAACGCTGCGATCAGGCCCGCGGCCAATGCCGCGCCAGCCACCATCCACTCTCGTGGTTGGCGAGGGAGTCCGATCAGTGTCGGTTGGCCCTGCAGCGCGGTCACGTCGTTCAGCCCAGAACGGATCGGTACACCGAGACCGTGTCGTCGCCGACACGATCCGCCCGGAACCGACGCTCGGCCGTTGACCGACCACCCTTCGCGAGTCGGTTACGAAGTTCGTTGTCGTTGAGCAGCGCGCCCAGTGCTGTTGCCAGGCCGGCATCGAGCGGTTCCTCGGTGACGAGGAGGCCGTTCTCTTCGTGCTCGATGAGGTACGGGATGCCTGCATTGGCCGGGCCAGCGACGGCAGTGGAGCAGGCCATGGCCTGCTGGAGGGTCATGGGCGAGGTCTCTTCACGAGACGACATGACAACCACGTCGGCCCGACGGTATTCGTCGAGCAGTTCCTCATCAGAGACAATGCCGGTGAGGGTGACATGGTCCTGGAGTTCGAGTTCGAGGACCAAGTTCGTGACCGAGTCGGCATAGCCAGCATCGACAGGCTTGCCGACGAGGCGCAGATGGACATCGTGGCCCTCGTCGATCAGGCGCCTCGTGGCGTGGACCAGGTGATGCTGTCCCTTGCGAGGTTCGATCCGGGCGACGCAGAGCAGTCGCCCCGCCTCAGCGACCTTTTCGAGCTCGAAGTATGTCTCACTGATGGGGTTCGCAATGGCGTGCAACTGGGCGTCGGTGCGACCATCGATGCACGCGTTGACGTAGTCGCTGATCGTGATGATGTCGGTCGAGCGCTGGAGCACTCGTTCTTCGAACTTTGCGTTGAAGTAGCCCCGGAGTTGGGTCTGCATCTGTCGCACACGTTCGCTGCGGCTGTCGGTGATTTTCGCTTCCTTGAAGAGCATGCCGTGCAGCGTGACGACGCTTGGGAGACCAGCATCGAGAGCACCGGCCCCGTAGAAGTTGGCACCCTGTGCATGCACGATGTCGGGGGCAATCTGCTTGAGCCGTTTGGCGATGCGGGATCGCTCAAGCCGATAAAAGGTGAGGCGCCGGAATCGATCAGACGAGCCGACGACGTGAATCGTGACGCCATCTTGCACCACGGTCTTGTCGGTGCTTCCGAACACGCACGTCACGACCTCGACATCGACATCGTGACGTTTGCGCAGGAGATCGACGACTTCGACGCCGACTGCTTCGACACCGTTTGAAAGCGTTCGCCCGACGGGGTATGGGCCAACCATGGCGACGCGCAACGGAGCTGTCATCGGGATACTCGCTTCGACGTTGGTCGGCCTTCATCCTTGTTGTTGGTCGACGAACCCTTGCCACCGTTCGCCTGTGTCGTTGAACCGCTCTGGCCGCTCTTCTCGTGAGTCCCGTTGGTGGTTGCCGTCGTAGGCTTTGAGGCCTTTCGCTTCTTCTTCGCCGGAAGCGATGGCTTGGCCGGCTCTTCGGCTGCTGCTGCGTCGGCTGGCCTGGTGTTGGCTGGCGTTGTGTCTGCTGCCGCTGCTGGCTTCGCCGGCCCGCTGTTGATTGACCCGGTGTTGGTTGGCCCGGTGTCGGCCGTCGGCGTTTGCATCCCCTGCGGTTCAGCCGGCACGGATTCGGGCACCTCGGGGTCCGCGGAGTTTGCGCTGTCAGCGCTTGCACCATCAGTGTTTGCAGTGTCATTGCTGCGGATCGAACTCGTGGCCGACAGACGACGTTCGCGGCTGGTCCTCGGCGCTCCATCAGTGAGACGGGCGGGGGGCGCCTCGATCCGAGGCCCAACGTCGGCTGCCGCAGTTGCTGTTGTCGCTTGTGGCTCGGTGAGGTCGAGAACAGGGTCGTCGACGGGCTCATAGGCGGTCTGGGGTTTGTTCTTACCGAGGCGGTCGATCAGGAAGAAGACAGCAATGAGAGCGACGACGTTGAGCCCGGCGAAAAGGAGCATGTTCTGCACGAGCCTTGGCGCTGCTGACTGTTGTCGCGTCGTCAACTCGGTGATGAACAATTCGTTGTCGATGTTCGAGAGCGCATTTTGACCACGGGCAGAGTCGGCCCGGGCCTGGCCCAGCTCGGTATTGAGAGCGATGGCGTCCTGTTCGAGACGCGAGTAACGCTGAGCGAGTGGCCGAAGCTCATCAACTTCGTCCTGCAGCGCAGCGGCCTGGATCACTGCCGTCGCATCTCCGTTGGTGGCATCCTGCTGGGCCACGAAGAGCAGTTCGGAGGCAACCTCGAGAGCAGCGACCGGGTTGATACCACCGGCTTCGTCTGCGACAAGATCTTGTTCGCCAGTGACACTCGCAAGCTCGGCCTCGAGGGCGGTGACGAGCGAGTTGTTGCGTTCGATCGATTGACCGATCACAAACTGCGCTGCTTCGACGCCTGTGAGCCGACTTGCGTCGCGAGCGACTTGTTCGTTCGGCGATGTCGCGGTGATGCGAATCGAGGCGTCGGATGTTGTTCCACCGACTTCGGCAGAGAAATCATCGCCGAGCTGATCCTCGACTGCGTCGCGCACCGCAGGAAGACCGGCCGCCAAACGAAGCTCATCGGTGAAGTCCTCGATTTGGGCTGGTGTCAGGTTGTCTGAAGTCAGCTGCCCGGCGAACACGATGTGTTGGCTCGCATAGGGGGTCGATCGAGGCACGAACAGCCCGACGACCGCGCCGACGCACGTAACGACGATGATCGCCGCCGTCCGCCAGCCGCGTAGATTCAGAGCATCGATCAACTCCACGTGATGCGCCTCCGCACTTGGTAACTTGCTCCCCAATGGTAGGGAACCTGGGGGTGCGCCGAACGAGTCGGCTTCCCTAGACGAACCGCACCCTTTGGCCCATCCATTTGGGCCCGGCCGGAGCCATTCTGCTGATGATGAGCGATCCGAACACGCCCAAACCGTCCAGTGATGACTGGGGTAAGGCTGACGTTGCTTCGTGGCGATCGACCTTGCGTCGGGCCATGCAGCCGATCGAGGATCGATTCGGTGTGGTCGCGGGCCGTCGTCACCAACGGGCCGCGCAAAAGAGCTGGAGCACCACCGAGTTGTCGCCAGCTGTCTTGCGAGCTGCGGCGCAGAGTTCGAGTGCCGTGACAGACAGCGATGCGCCGATCTTTGTTCTCGGGGCCACGTGGCGTTCTGGCTCGACGCTGTTGCAGCGCCTGCTGTTGTCCTCTGGCGACGTCATGATGTGGGGCGAGCCGTGGAATCGTTGCGACCTTGTCCAACGAATGCGTGAGTCGCTTCGACCCATCGACGAGCGGTGGCCGGCGAAGGGAAACGTGGTTGACGAGCTGACGTCGATCGAACCGTTGCACACGTTGATGGTTCCCGACCTGTATCCCGAGCGGGCCGATCTTCTGGCCGCTCATCGAGCGATGTTCGATCGCCTGTATGGCGACACTGCTGCGGCTCGCGGGTATGCCCGATGGGGCATGAAAGAAACCCGACTCAGCGCCCAAGACGCTCGGTACCTGCACGCTCTGTACCCCAACGCCCGCATGGTGTTGCTCTACCGCGATCCGTTCGCAAGCTGGACGAGCTACGTCGCCCTCCGAGCGCAGGGCTATGCCCGCTGGCCAGATGAGCCGATTGTGTCGCCGCACGACTTCGGTGCCATGTGGCGTGATCGAGTGCAGGGTTTTCTTGACTACCCGGATGAGTTGCCACATGTGAAGGTCTCCTACGAGGCGCTCATTGAGGACCCTGCAGTACTGGATGAACTGGCTCTGTTTTGCGGCGTCGAGCCCGATAGGTCGACGTTGGAGCAACGAGTGGGACGGTCGCACAACACACGGAGCCCCGAGGCGTCGATGCGACGTGTTGAAAAGGCGGTTGGTTCGCTCGCCTCTGAATTGGGTTATCGGCCTCCGTCGGCCTGAGCGCCCGACGTGAACGTAGTTGATTCGACGGTCGGGCTGCTGTCGACCGGCAGCGTGTCGACCGTGGGCTCGTCGACGCTGTCGCGAAGATCGATGGTCTCGACCGGCAGATCGATGAGCCCGTACGCAGCCTCGTGCGCGTCTGCGGCGCGAGCCAGGCTGAAGCGTCGATCGAGATCGGACGCCAGAACCGTGGCTCCCTCTTGCTCGACCGCTGGCTCGGCCAGGATTTTCCTGAGTTTGCCGATGAAGTCATCGGCGTCGCCGGTGATGAAGGTGCGTCGTCCTGGGCCACCAGCTCCGAGAATTTCACAGTGGGGGTCGATGTCGCTGGCGAGGCATGGCAGACCACGGCGACCAGCCTCGATCAGGGCTGTTGGCAGACCCTCAAGGTGTGACGCAGTGACGAAACAGGACGCACCAGCCATGAGTTGAGCCAGTTCTTCGCCGTAGACCGGTCCGGTGAAGACCACTCGGTCGTCGTCGCCGGCGCAGGCTTCGAGTTCGGCTCGGTAGTCCTCGGTGCCCGCCGAGCCGCCGATGATGACGAGCTTGGTGTCGAGATCGGATCCGACAAAGGCCTCGACGATCTCGTGGGGAGCTTTTTCCGGAACGATGCGGCCGACCGAAACCACGTAGTTGCCCGGTTCGAGGTTGAACCAACCGAGCGCACTTCCTGGTTCTGCTTGCGGGACCGCACCGGTGGCGTTTGGCACGACCCGGGTGTGACGGTTGAAGTCGGCAAGGTATTCGCGGCGTAGAGCGTGGGAAACGACGAGCGTTTCGTGAGGTACTCGTGCGCTGCTTGCCGCGCCGAGACGCAGGACAGCCTTAGAGAAGCCACCCCACTTGGCACGCTTGTCATCGCGTCCGTGGATGGTTTGCACAACGAGCGTGCGACGCTTCAGCGCACGAGGCAACACGGCGAGCAGGCCAGGGCCGAGGGCGTGGTAGTGCACAACCTCGAACCGCCTCGGCATGATCCACAGCGTGGCCAACAGTGAGTGGATCAGAGCGGCAACACCAGCCTGGCTGGGTGCCCAGAGATACACCAGACGGACGCCGTCGACCGTACGAGGTCGCTCGTCGTAGTCAGATCGGCGGCAGAACACCGTGACGTGGTGGCCGCGCCGAGCGAGCTCGCGAGCAGCGACAGCAACGACGGTTTCCACACCGCCGTACTTTGCCGGCATACCCCGTGAACCGATCATGGCGATTCGAATCGCCCGACGGTCAACTCCAAATTGAGGCATCTCGATTCGATGCCCAGATATGTTCCACCACACGTTGACGCTTACCCTCCGCCAAGTTCCGCAGTTCGTAGGTTATTTACTCAGGTGGTTCCTTGATAGGGGGAACTCACCTATTCCAGCCGATGGCCCCTCCACCGCCGTACTGACAGTAGTAGAAGGTGAGACGCGCAGTGTGGCTGATCGGTTCGAAAGTTCTCACAACTTTCCCGGTCTAGGTCGCGTGGCCTGCACCTAGGCGGGTTTGCCGTTGGCCAGCCGCTGTCTGCCATGCACGCTGGTCAGAGTGGAACCGGAGCCCGTCGCGTCTGTGAGCGCACCCAACTTCTTTGTCATCGGAGCCCAACGCGCGGGCAGTACGTCGATGTGGCGGTACCTGCGGGCTCATCCCGAGATCTTCATGTCCGAACTCAAAGAGCCGGGCTTCATGTGTTTCGACGGCGGGACGCCGGTCTTCAGTCACGTCGGTGATGACAACTTCTATGACCAGATCGTCACCGATGAGTCTGCCTATTTCGAGCTCTTTGGTGACGGAGCCTCACAGCGCTATCGAGGCGAGTCGTCGTCGTTTTATCTGTATTTCGATTCGGCCCAGGAAGCGATCAGCGATCGCGTTCCGGACGCCAAGCTGCTCGTCGTGCTGCGAGATCCGATTGAACGAATCTGGTCGAGCCACCGGTACCTGCGGCGGCTCGGGGGCGAGCCGATCGAGGACTTGAACGACGCCCTCGATGCGGAGTCGACCCGTATCGAACAGAATTGGGAGCCGCTCTTTCACTACGTCGCGGCAAGTCGATACGCCAGCCAGCTCGAACGCCTCTATGCCAGGTTCGACCGGAGCCAGGTCCATGTTGCTGTCCTCGAGCGACTCGAAGCAGATGCCAACGCGGAGATGCGGCGGGTGTTTGCCTGGCTCGGAGTTGACGAGCAGGCGGATGTGGGCGCTGAAGTCGTACACAACGCTGCGGGTTCGTCGCGGGTGCCGGGGCTCGACAAGATTCTGTCGCCGGGGTTCTTGCCGAGCGGCCTCGCCGATCGGATACCGCGAGGCGTGAAGGACCGGGCCGTGAAGGTGCGTGAGAAGGCCCGGGTGACCGAACACGATCCGATTCCGGAGGACGTTCGTCGTCGCTTGATGCACGAACTCTCCGACGAACGAACTGCGTTGCCGAGGTTGGTCGACTTCGATCCGGCCGACTACTGGGCGACATTCCAATGATGCAATCACAGACCACAATGAACGGCCCGGGAGGGCACGAGCAATGAGTGCAAGCGAACATGAGGCCGATCGATCTGGCCCGAAGGTGAGCCCAAAAGTGAGCCCAAAAGTGAGCATTGCGATGCCGGTGTACAACGGCGAGTTGTTCCTTGCGGACGCAATCGAGTCTCACTTGGCTCAGACCTACGAC
This sequence comes from uncultured Acidimicrobiales bacterium, assembly GCA_937976305.1. GTDB lineage: Bacteria > Actinomycetota > Acidimicrobiia > Acidimicrobiales > SZUA-35 > CALEWY01. The sequence continues at coordinate 25,161 of CALJSB010000082.1, read as the reverse complement.
GACTTTGAGCTGGTGATCTGCGACAACGCATCAGACGATGACACGCCTGCCATCGCCGAGCGGTATTGCAACAAGGACAGCCGCGTGCGCTACCGGCGCAACGACAGCAACGTTGGGGCCAACCAGAACTTCAACATTGGGTTCCGTGAGACAACTGGTGAGTACCTGCGGTGGGCTGCCGGAGACGACACCATCGAGCCGACCTACCTCGAACGCACCGTCGAGGTGCTCGACACCCGGCCCGACGTCGTGCTGGCCCACACGAAGAGCAACGCCATCGATCGCTACGGGGATCCTCTCGTTCCCCTGAAGCGTGGTTTTGTCGACCCCGACGGGTTCGTCGAGCCCTTCCGGTACGAGTCAGCATCCTCGCAATGGCTCAACAAGGATCGCCCCTCAGAGCGCATCCGCTCGGTGGTGCGCAACACGCATCGCTTGTCGTTTGTGTTTGGTCTCATTCGCCGTGATGCGGTGGAGCAAACCCTGTTGCACCGATCGTTCTATGGGGCAGACAAGGTGCTCGTGTTCGAGCTGCTGCTGCAGGGCAAGATCGTCGAGCTCGACGAACGACTGTTCAATCGTCGCAGCCACCATCTCAACTCAAACCGTCTCGACCAGACCTCAGAAGAGATGAAGCAGTTCGGGGCCGGCGATCGGGTCTTCGTCGCCCGTGTGTTCCACGCCTATGTCTCGGCCATCCAGGCATCTGATATGTCGTCGGCCGAGAAGGCACGGTGTCTGGCCGTGATCGGCGGCAAGCTCAAGACCCCGCTTCGAATCTGGCAAGGCCGGTAGTCGCTTCGCTCAGCGCGGTTGTGCTTCGGACGCCGCCGGCTCGTCTGCCCGAAGCTGTTCGTTGGACGCCGCCGGGTCGTCTGTGAGAACGCGTTCGTCAACGATTGGCCCCGGCTCGAGTCGGACCGCGAGGCCGAGAATGATGGCGGCGACGGCGCTCCCCGACATCACGGTGCTCACCGATGTTGCTTCGGCGATCGTGCCTGACAGCAGGTTGGTGATCGAGATGATGCCGCCGAACGAGATGACCCAAAGGGCCATCACACGTCCTCGGATGCTGTCGTCGAGGTGCTCTTGGAGAAACGTGCTCAGCGCAGTTGGCATCGTGAAATAAAACAAGCCAACGAAGAAGATCGCCGGAAAGGCCGCCTCGGGGCTGCGCACGAGCGACAGCGCTCCCATTGAAAGACCAAACCCGAGCAGCGTCCATCGAACAACGGTCGGCTTGTCGATCTTCAACAGGATGGTGCCGACCGAGAGCGCTCCGATGAGTGCCCCGGCACCGAACACGGCGTAGATGTTGCCGTAGACCTGACTCTTGGAATCGAGGCCCCAATTGAGCTCGGCGATGACCGGCATCAGGCCGATGAAGGGCAGGCAAAAGAGCGAAAACAGCACCATCGTGAGGAGCGGTCGTCCGACCTGGGGCGACTGTCGTGCCAGCCTGAGCCCGCTGAGCAGTCGCTCCTTGGCCGGGAGCTTCGACGTGGCGATCTCGGGCATCGTGACCGACGCCAGGGCTCCGATGATGAGGACGTAGGTGGCGGCATTGATGGCAAAGACCTCGGCGATACCAACGGTGGTTGCCAGATAGGTGCCAATGGCAGGGCCGATGATGCGCGACCCGTTCACCTGGGCCGAGTTGAGCGAGATCGCCGCCGAGAGGTTTTTACGCCCGACCAGGCTCGGAACGATGGCGGTGAACGCCGGGGCATAGAGGGCTTGTCCGATGCCGGTCATGAAGACAATCAGCAGCAGCAGTGTTCGAGAGATGTCGTCGTCGATCACTTGGTAGGCCAACACAAACCCCCAGCCCGCCTGCCACGCCTGCGTTACGATCAGCAGCTTCTTGCGGTCGACGGTGTCGGCCAAGCTGCCGCCAAGAAGACTCAGCGCGAGCATCGGGAAGAGCTGAACGAAAATCACAAACGTTGTGAAGCTCGGGCTGCCTGTAAGCTTGAAGACGAAGACGCCGAGCACGACGTTCTGCATCCAGCGGCCGGTGCTCGAGGCGAACGACGCCAAGAACACCCGCCTGAAGTCTCGAACCGCAAGCGCGTCGCGCGCTGTTCCGAGCTCGGTTGGTGGTTCGGCTGCTTCGGAAGGTGTGGGGCCGGTGCTTACCAACCCCGGTCAACCCAAGACTGGAGGTGGGGCCGTTCGGTGCCAATGGTCGTGTCGTCGCCATGGCCCGGGAGCACGATGGTGTCGGGCGGCATCACGAACAGGCGATCGTCGATCGACTCGATGATGGTGTCGAAGCTTGCGTACTCCCACTTGGTGGCGCCTGGCCCGCCAGGGAAGAGCGTGTCACCGGTGAAGAGCAGCGGCTTGTCGACCAGTTTGAAACAGATCGAACCTGGGGTGTGGCCGGGGGTCGTGATGGTGTGAAGGCGGAGATTCCCGACCTCGATCATCTTGTCGTCTTCGAGGATGTAGTCGTAACTCGGCAACATTTCGGCGTCTGCCGCCGTGACGCCGACTTCGTAGCCAGCGTTGCGAACCTCGGGAATGGCCTGGATGTGGTCCCAGTGGCCGTGGGTTTCGAGGACAGTCCTGACCCCAAGGCCTTCGCAGAGCTCAAGCAGCAGCTCGTGTTCGTTTGCTGCGTCGAGCATGACGGCTTCGCCGGTGTGGCGGCAGCGAATCACAAAGACGTTGTTGTCGTAGGGGCCAACGACAACCTTGTGCACCTCGGCGTCGGTGTCGTTCCAGTGAAGCGTCTGCTCGAAATCGACCATGCCCTCAGGCTATTCGGGCCAGGCAACTTTCTTGAACTCGTGCAGGCTGACAGAGGCAAAGAGCCCGGCCTTGCCGTAGGGATCCTCGTTGACAAAAGCCTCGGCTTCCGCTCGGTCAGCGACGTCAAGAACGATCATCGATCCGCACATGTTGCCTTCGCTGTCGAGCAGTGGGCCGCCGACGGGCGTGTTGTAGTTCGCCATGAACTCGAGGTGGGCAGGTCGAGTTTCGGCCCGGATGTGCATCGAATCCGGCTTGTCAAGAGCGTGCAAGATGAACAGCATCTCTCGGACCGTAGCGAGGCTTGGGGAGTTCTTCTCTTCCGCCCTACGTGGTCGTCTCTTACGTTGGGTGAACTGGGCTGACAAGAGGTGGAGTGTCGATGGCGCGTTGGATGTTTCTAATCGGGTTGCTCGTGTCGTTGGGCATGGGTTCGTGGTGGATTGCTGACGCGGTCCAATCAGGTGACTCGATGGGAGTTGTCCTCCGGTTCACGGTGACCACCATCGCTGGCGCGTACTACATCGTGCTGTACCAAGCCTTCGCCCCAGAGCGTCCCCGGGCGACCGAACCCAAGGTGCCCCAGCACAACTGATCAGCCCCAGCACCGACAAGCACAGCAGGACTGTTTTGTCGGGGCTGTTTTGTTCGGGCTGTTTTGTTGGGGTTGTGAGCCGTCGGCGAGACTCGACCGATGTTGCGTCGCGTGCTTGTTGCCAACCGTGGAGAAGTCGCCTGTCGAGTCGTTCGGGCCGCCCATGAGCTCGGGATCGAGACGGTTGCGGTTCGCACCGCCGACGAGCCAGAACCGATGGTGGCTCGTTTGGCCACCCGGGTTGCTGACCTTCCTGGTCGCGGGGCAGCTGAGTATCTCGACATCGAATCGCTCATCTCGATTGCCGTAGACCACAACTGTGATGCCGTGCATCCCGGCTACGGATTTGCGAGCGAACGGGCTGACTTCGCCGAAGCCTGCCGAGCGGCTGGCCTGATCTTCATCGGGCCGAGCAGCGACGTGCTCGCGGCATTCGGCGACAAGAACGCAGCCCGTGCGCTCGCTCAGCAACACGATGTCGCGGTCGTGCCTGGCGCAGCACCGTTCGACAGCGGCGAGGCCGCAGCCGACTGGGTTGACGCCAACGGTCCAACGATGTTGAAAGCCGTAGCCGGGGGAGGCGGGCGAGGCATGCGTGTGGTGCGCCCCGGTGATGACGTGGCCGCTGCCTTTGAGCGGGCGTCGTCAGAAGCGCTGTCGGCATTCGGCGATGGTTCGGTCTACGGGGAGCGTTTGGTCGAGGATGCTCGGCACCTCGAAGTGCAGATCGTCGGCGACGGTTCGGGTGCGGTCACGGCGCTCGGCGATCGTGACTGTTCATTGCAGCGTCAGAACCAAAAGATCATCGAGATCGCCCCGGCGCCCGGACTCGACGACGCAACTCGAGCGGCGATGTGGAAGGCAGCACGCACCCTTGCCTCCGCGGTGAACTACTCCGGTCTGGGCACCTTTGAATTCCTCGCCGATCGCAGCTCTGGCGAGGTCTTTTTCATTGAGGCCAACGCTCGGCTGCAGGTGGAACACACCGTGACCGAAGAAGTGCTCGGCATCGATCTCGTGCACACACAGTTTCGTATCGCCGGAGGTGAGACCCTCGACGAACTCGGTCTGGGCTCGGCTCCACCGTCGAACGGGTGCGCCATCCAACTCCGCATCAACGCTGAGACGATGCAGGATGACGGCACGGCCCGTCCGAGTGGGGGAGCGATCGAGCGTCTGGATCTGCCGGGAGGGCTCGGTGTTCGGGTCGAGACCCATGCCTACACGGGCTACGTGACTCCACCGAGCTTCGACTCGCTGTTGGTCAAGCTCATCGTGCACCGACGGTCGTCAACCCTGGCCGAAACCTCGCAGCGAGCTCGACAAGCGCTGGCGCAGTTCGGCGTTGTTGGCCTGCGAACGAACGCGTCGTTTCTCCAATCGATCCTGCAGCGACCCGAGTTCGGCGCTGGTGACTACTCGACAGCATTCGTCGAGACCCACCTCGAGGAGCTTCTGGCTACTGCGACCGACTTCGAGGCTGCGTCGGGGTCTGCGGCCGGTGACGAACAACCGACCGGTTTGGCGGGCGCTCAGATCGACTCGTCTGACCCACTTGCGGTGCTCGCTCACGGCAAGTCTGCCCAGGCGTCGGCACCTGTCCGCGGCGCCGCGGAGGCCGCGGCTGACACGAGTGACGGCTCATCGGTGCCAGCCCCAATGCAGGGCACCATCATCAGCGTTGATGTGGCCGTTGGTGATCAGGTTGTGGTCGGAGCGCAGCTGCTGGTGATGGAAGCCATGAAGATGGAGCACGTCATCACGAGTCCCACCAGTGGGGTGGTGAGTCGGCTGATGGTCGACCCAGGCGATGCCGTGTTCGAAGCCGCCGACTTGGTCGTGATCGAGGAAGCCGATGTTGTTGGTGAGCAGCTCGAACAGAGCTCGTCGATCGATCTCGACGTGATTCGTCCTGACTTGGCCGAGGTCATCAAACGCCATGGCTACGGCCTCGACGAGAACCGTGCCGACGCAGTTGCGAAACGTCACAGCCGTGGGAAGCGAACCGCGAGAGAGAACCTCGCTCACCTCGTCGACGGTGAGAGTTTCATCGAATGGGGCCCGCTCGTCGTTGCTGCGCAGCGCAAGCGCCGTTCGATCGAAGATCTCATCGAGCGGACACCGGGTGACGGTCTGATCGGCGGCATCGGCACCGTCAACGGCGAACTCTTCCCCCCGGATGCTCGATCGTCAGACCGCGATGTTCAGTGCGTGGTCGTTACCTACGACTACATGGTGCTTGCTGGCACGCAGGGAAGTCAGAACCACCGCAAGAAGGATCGGCTCTTTGAGTTGGCCCATGATCTGGAGCTTCCGGTCGTGCTCTTTGCCGAGGGCGGCGGCGGCCGCCCGGGCGACACCGACGGTGTTGGCGTGGCTGGGCTCGACTGTTTGGCATTTGCCCTGTGGGGTGAGTTGAGCGGACTCGTTCCACTCGTGGGCATCAACGGTGGGTACTGCTTCGCCGGAAACGCTGCGCTTCTCGGTTGTTGTGATGTGATCATTGCGACACGCGACTCCAACGTGGGGATGGGTGGCCCAGCCATGATCGAAGGTGGCGGATTGGGCGTCTACCGGCCAGACGAAGTGGGTCCGGTGAGCGAGCAGGTGGCCAACGGCGTCATCGACATTCTGGTTGACGATGAAGCTGAGGCGGTCGAGGTCGCAAAGCAGTACCTGTCCTATTTCCAGGGCGCACTTCCCGAGTGGGAGGTTGCTGATCAGCGACGACTCCGCCATGTGATTCCCGAGAATCGTTTGCGGGTCTATGACGTTCGCGAAGTGATCGACATCATGTTTGATGTTGGGTCGGTATTGGAGCTGCGGCGAGAGTTTGGACCGGGAATGATCACCGCGTTGGCCCGTATCGAAGGGCGCCCTGTAGGTGTTGTTGCGAACAACCCGGTGCATCTCGCTGGCGCCATCGATTCCGATGGCGCCGACAAGGCCGCCCGCTTCATGCAACTGTGCGATGCGTTCGATCTCCCGATCGTGAATCTGTGTGACACGCCCGGGATCATGGTGGGCCCCGAGGCTGAGAAGACGGCTCTGGTTCGGCACGCCAGTCGAATGTTTGTGACTGGAGCGAGCCTCGACGTTCCCGTGTGCACGATCGTGCTCCGCAAGGGTTACGGACTGGGGGCCCAGGCCATGGCAGCTGGAGGCTTCAAGTCGAACCTGTTCACGGTCTCGTGGCCAACAGGTGAGTTCGGCGGAATGGGGCTCGAGGGAGCAGTGAAACTCGGCTACCGCAATGAACTCGCCGCGATCGACGACCCAGAAGAACGGCTGGCCACGTTCGAAGAAATGGTTGATCGGATGTACCAGGTTGGGAAGGGGGTCAGCATGGCTGACCACTTCGAAATCGACGATGTCATTGACCCAGTGGATTCCCGAACGTGGATCAACACCCTGCTCATTTCAGCGCCAGCGCCGCACCCCAGAAAGGGCAAGAAGCGGCCAAACGTCGACACGTGGTGAAGGCGGTCGAAATCCTCTGAAACAGGCGTATCAGGGGGCTCACTGAGAGGCCCCCTAGTGGATCCCCTATGAACCAGGGGTATCCCCGATTCAGCTATTTCAGTGCGGTTCTAAGTTCTCTCTTAACACCAACCGCCCCGGGGAGTCGGGGCCAACGAGGGAGAACCCAAATGACCGCAATCATGACACCAACCGAAACCAGCGCAGCCTTCTTCGCCGCCGTCACCGATCACAGTGGCGACACCGCCATCTCGTTCGATCGCTGCACCGACTGGCTGCTCGACCTGCACCAGTCCACCGACGATGAGGGCATTCGCCTTCTCATCACCGACGTGCTCGAGGACCTCCGCATGCTCGGCCCCGTTGACGGCGAGTTCGAAGACGTTGTCCTCGGCGCCCTCGCATCGGTCGAGATCGCATTCGAAATGGTCGCCAGCCGATGAGCCTCGCCGAAGCACCAGTTCCTGTCAGCGCTGCTTCGTTTACCGCAGCTGCGTTTACCGATGTGCGAGTGGCCGCCGTCCCATTTCTTGATCTGACGATCGATCTCCGTGACTGCGCCAACATCACCATCAATGAGTTGGTGGCCGAAGAGGCGGAGCTCGCCTACGCCGACTGGATCGGCGAACTGCATCCCCACCACGCAGCTCGACTGCTGGAAGTCACCGCCGAACTTGATCGACGTTGGGCGGACTTCGTTTGATCCGCCCCAACCCACATCTTGACCCACTGGCCACGGCCGTCTCACTGACGGTACGCCATCATGAGGAGTGGCCGCTGGCCTGATCTGTTCTGATCAGTCACCGACTCTCCCCACGGTGCATCTGATCTCGAGCCCCTGTTCGTTCTCGTCCTCTCCCTGACGGCAACGAACGGGGGCTCGTTTGTTTTTGATCTGAGTGCGGTGCGACTGATCAGCCGAATGCGTCGAGCGGGATGTTGCAATCCGAGATGGCCGCGAGGACCTGGAGGCTCTCTTCATCTGTTGGCTCAGCCGATGAAGAAAGCGAAGCGAGGGTCTCGATCGGAATGCTGTCGATGAAACACTCGGCTTGTTCGAATGTGAGAGAACTCTCGGAGATCATGCCTTCGATGAAGAGCTGACGGCCAGCCTCGGTCGCAAGCAGTGTTTCGAGGAGTTCGGCCGAGACGCCCTCTTCTTCCATCGCTTCGTTGAGTTCCTCGGGGTCGAGGTCTTCGAGGTCGGTCTCATCGTCGATGGGAGTGTCGGCGGATCCACCATCGCAGTTGGCGTCTCGCCAAGCCGAGACTCGATCACCAGCGGCATCCACCGCTTCGTCTTCGAGAATCGGCTCGAGCGCCTCAACAGCCAGCAGAAGATTGTAATCAACGAGCGCCAGCTCGTCGTTCACCGTCATGAAAGCAGTTGCGAGGGTGTCGAAGTCGGAGGAAATCTCCGCGGGAGCGGTAGCAACGCCCTCTTCGAGGAGCGGGATGAGCGCATTCAGATAGGCCTCGGTCTCGACTGGGTCGATGAATGAGTCGGGGTACATCGCATCGAGTTCGTCGCTCTCGCTGGAGAGTTCGCAGAACCGTTCAGGGTTGCCGCCGCTCGCCGACTGAAGACCTTCGGCTTCTGTCGTGGTCGGCGCCTCGGTTGTCGGGGCCTCGGTCGTGGGCGCCTCGGTTGTTGGTGCCTCTGTGGTGGGTGCCGTCGTTGCGGCGTCAGACGTGATCGTGGTCGGTGTGTCCGGGACGGCCGTGGTGGCGGCCGCTTCTGAATCGTCGCCAGAGCCGCCACAGCTCGAGAGCACGAGAAGCGCGGCAAACAGAGTCGGGAGCACGGATCTACGAATACGCATGCTTCCTCCATCGGCCGGACGGGCGATCTGTGAAGGCCGAGGGCCCGACGGTAGTCGTGGAAGAATGGCGCAATGGGGCACCCAGGTGGATCGACAGCTTGCGGCTTGAGCGGTCAGTTCTCATCATCACCCGCAGAGGTCGCGGATCTCTACGACGATTGGGCTGACGGATACGACGACGATGTCGCATCGTGGGGCTATGAGGTGCCGAGCCTCCTTGTCGCTCGGCTGGGGGCCATTGATCGCTCCTCCCCAGTGCTCGACGCTGGGTGCGGGACTGGCCAGGCCGGCATCGCGCTTCGAGCTGCCGGTTTCAGCGACGTGACCGGCATCGACTACTCCCGAGCATCGCTCGAATCGGCTCGGAAGCGGCAGGTGGACGCACAGCCGGTGTACCGATCGTTGGCCCATCTCGACCTCACGCAGCCGCTGCCGTTCGCCTCAGATTCCTTCGGCGCCGTGCTGAGCGCTGGTGTCTTCACGTACCTGCCTGACATCAGGTCGGTGGTGCTCGAACTGGCCCGCGTGTGTCATCCGAACGGAAGGGTCGTGTTTTCTCAGCGAACCGACCTGTGGGAGTCGCGCCAGTGTGAGGATGTGCTCGAGGCACTCAGGCCCGAGGTGGTGTCGCTGGCGTGGTCGGAGCCTCAGTCGTACCTACCGGGCCACCCTGAGTACGGATCCGACATCGAGATTCGTGTTGTCGACATCGCCGTGTAGCCGACACTGCGACGTAGCGGGTCACGCGTGGGCTTCGCTGAGAAACTCGATCATTGTTCGATAGGCCGAGCGATCCTGAATCATGAACAAATGCCCGCCGTCGAAGACTTCGAGGCGGGCACTGGGAATCGCCGCCGCGATGCGTTCTGAGTTCGCGGGTGGCGCAAGGTCGTCGTAGGCACCGGCACACACGAGGGTCGGTGCGGTGATCTTTGGCAGGCCAGAGGTTGCGTCGTGACGACTGCGGGCATCGAGTTGGGCCTCGTAACCGGCCTGATCTTCTGGCGAACGTTGGCGCCGCATCCCCTCGATACTGAGGTCGTAGGCCCGGCCCAGTCCCGGAATGGGCTCATCACGACCCGGATCCCAACGGTTGTCGTAGAGGCCAAGGCGCATCTCGATCCGGGCTTCGACGTCGAGCGACTGGATGGTGTGCAGGGGGAAGCTCGGATGGAGGCCTCCGGGTGACGTGCAGTTGAGCACGAGCCTGGCGATGCGCTCGGGGTGCCGAATCGCCAGGTGCTGGGCCACCATGCCACCAAAGCTCGTCCCGACGATGTGAGCTCGGTCCCAGCCGAGTGCATCGAGCAACGCGCAGGCATCATCGGCGTAGTTCGCCATGGAGTAGGGGCCTGGTGGTTTGGTGGTCTGGCCGAGGCCGCGCTGGTCGTAGTGCGCGACTTCGAACACTTTGTTGAGAGGTGAGAGATTCGGAAACGAATGACGAAGGTCGCCGCCGGTTCCCGAGATGTTGAGCACCGGGAAGGCGTCACGGTCGGCGTCGTCGTTGGTCGGGCCGTGCAACTCGACATACACGTCGAGCCCGCCTTCGATCCCTTTGGTCGGAGCGGCACCTCTTGCTGGAATGTTGAAAAATGGCACGGTCAGGCTCCGCTCGGTGACGAGATCGAGGTTCGCAGTGGGCCCAGTTTCTCAGATGCAAGATCTCGCGTCTCTCCCAATCCAAACCAGAAGATTGCCGTGCCAACAAAGGCGATGGCGCCGAGCGCGGCCGCTGACGCGTCCAGCCCGGTTTGATCGGCCAGCAGACCAACGAGGAACGGTCCACCGACTCGACCGCTGTCTCGAATCATCCCGAGTGCTCCGAGGAACTCACTCGGCCCCTCGATGGGAGCCAGATCGGAGCTGACCGTGAGCATGGTGCCTGACCCAAGCCCATTGCCGAGCCCGATCACGATGGCGGCAATCGTGATGCCTGTCGTGGTGTTGACGGCAGCCAAAACCAAGAGGCCAACACCAAGGAGCGAGAACGACGGGATGATGGCGGACAGGCGCCCGAACCGATCCATCAGGTAGCCGGCGACGGGGAAGAGGAGCAGGTCGAAGAACCCGCCGACGGCAACGAGTGCTCCGATCTGGTCTTCGCGAAGTCCGACTTCGTCTCCCAGAAGTGGGAGCACGACGAATCGCCCCTGGCGGGCCGCCATTACGCAGATCTGCGCCGCACCCGCGATCGCCAGGGTCTTCATGTGGGGCGAAATCGGTGTCGCTGTCGGCTTGGGGGCCGACGTGCGATCGAGGATCCCGAGCGGGGACCGGCGTTGCCAGAACAACAGCGGGACAAGCCCGGCCAGCATCGAGATGCCGGCCACGGCAAACGCAGCGGCGAAACCAGCGTTGGCCGCAACAAGACCACTGACAAGCGGGCCAATGAGGAACGCAAGACGAGTCGTGCCGCCAAACACCGACATCGCTCGTCCTCGCACTCCAGGGTCGACGGTTCTGGTGAGAAAGGTCTGACGAGATAACAGCCAGCCAACCGAACCAACACCCCACACGAGGCGAAGGCACACCAGCGCAACGGTTGCGCCAACAACGCCGGTGACCGCCACTGACAGCGCAATGATGATGAGCGAACCGATCATCACTGGCGACTCGCCGGTGCGCAACAGCAGCCGGCCAACGGGGAGTTGGGCTGCCATTGAACCGATGCCAGCGGCGGCGATGATGATCGCAACCCACGTGAACGACAGGCCGAGCTCTCGCAGGTAGAGCGGTAAGATCGGCACCAGCATCGCCGTACCGCCGTTGACGGCCAAGACCGGTAGGTACACCGGAAGGAAGAGCTGCCGGAGGACCGTTGCCGACGAAGCCGGCGGCGGATCGACAGAGACCATCGACATCGACCGTACCCACTTCTGATGTCGGTGGGAATCTGATTGACTGGCACCAGTGACTGACTCGAAACCCGCCAACGCACAGGGGCTCGACCGTGCTCAATCGAAGGAGCTTCGAGAGTGGGCTTTCGAGACTGGCGACAAACCATCATCACTGCGCGTCTACCGCTCGCTCCGCCGCTTCATCCGAGCGACGTTGTTCCCGTTCTTTCGGATGAGGTCAGAGGGGGCCGAAACCCTTGACCTTCCGGGAGCGACGATCTTGGCTCCGGTGCATCGGTCCCACCTCGACAGTGTTCTGCTGGCGTGCCTTTGCGAGCGCCGGATTCGGGCGCTCGGCAAGGAGTCACTGTTCACGGTGCCGGTGCTCAAGTACTTCTGCGCGGCGCTCGGTGCCATACCGGTTCGACGAGGCCAAGCCGATCGAGAAGCACTCATGGCCGCAAAGACACTGCTCGATCGAGGCGAGTCGATGATCGTGTTTCCCGAAGGGGGCAGGCAAGCAGGCCACGATGTGGCTGAACTGTTCGACGGCGGAGCGTGGCTTGCGGCCAAGACCGAAGCCAAGGTCGTCCCCGTCGGCATCGTTGGCACCGGTGAGGCATTGGGGGAGGGGTCCAAACTGCTCAAACGGGCCAGCGTCGCCATCGTGGTTGGTGATCCGATCGATCCGCCGGTCGGACCAGACGGCAAACGAGCTGACCGGGATCAGCTTCGGCAGTTCACCGCCGACCTGCGGGCTGAAATGCAGCGCTGCCAGGATCGAGCGCTCGAGATCGCTGCGAGATAGTTCGCCAAAGCCGTCCAACTGTTGTGCGCTCAGGCGGCAAAGTACGGTGGTCAGGATCAGTCATCGATGAGGGGACTGAAGGATGAAGGGGACTCATTCGGTATGACATCTGGACAGACACTGCTCAGCGAAGCGGCCGGCCCGACCGATACACCGCTGCTTGACGAGACCATCGGTGCCAACCTGGCCCGGACGGTCGCGCTGCACGGCGACCGCGACGCGCTTGTTGTTCGTCATCAAGACATTCGCTGGAGCTATCGCGAGCTCGACGAAAAGATCGAGCAGGTGGCCCGAGCTCTTTTGGCTCGTGGTTTCACGAAGGGCGATCGCATCGGCATCTGGTCGCCCAACCACGCCGAGTGGGTGTTGGTGCAATACGCCACTGCGCGCATCGGCGTGATCATGGTGTGCATCAACCCGGCGTATCGCACCCACGAAGTGCAGTACGCACTCAACCAGTCGGGGTGTCGAGGCCTCGTCGCAGCTACCGACTTCAAGACCAGCAACTACGTCGCAATGGTCGAAGAAGTCCGGCCAGACCTGCCCGATCTCGAACAAGTCATCTTCATCGGCACCGACGACTGGGACGAGCTGCTGTCTGCTGCTGACGCGACGTCTGCCGAAGAACTCGCAGTGGTCGAGGCAACGCTCGACCCCGATGATCCGATCAACATTCAATACACGTCGGGCACGACCGGGTTCCCCAAAGGGGCGACCCTCACCCACAAGAACATCTTGAACAACGGCTACTTCGTGGCGGAGGCGTGCGGCTACACCGAGCAAGATCGAGTGTGCATCCCCGTGCCCTTCTACCACTGCTTCGGCATGGTGATGGGCAACCTGGGGTCGACCACCCACGGGGCCACGATGGTGATTCCGGCGCCCGCGTTCGAGCCCGAGGCCACACTGCTTTCGGTTGCCGAAGAGAAGTGCACGAGCCTGTACGGCGTCCCCACCATGTTCATCGCCGAACTCGCCGACCCGAGCTTCGGCAACGTCGATCTGTCGTCGCTTCGCACCGGCATCATGGCCGGGTCGCCGTGCCCGATCGAGGTGATGAAGCAGGCCATCGAGCAGATGAACATGGATCAGGTCACGATCGCCTACGGAATGACCGAGACCTCACCGGTCAGCACCCAGACCGGGGTCGACGACGACATCGACAAGCGAGTCGCAACCGTCGGACAAGTACAGCCTCACGTCGAGGTGAAGATCATCGACCCGGAGACCGGTGAGATCGTTCCTCGGGGTGAATCCGGCGAGTTCTGCACCCGCGGCTACTCGGTGATGCAGGGCTACTGGAACGAACCCGAAAAGACCGCCGCTGCCATCGACAGCGACGGTTGGATGCACAGCGGCGACATCGCGACCATGGACGGCGACGGCTACGTCAACATCGTCGGTCGGATCAAAGACATGATCATCCGGGGTGGCGAGAACGTGTATCCCCGAGAGATCGAAGAGTTTTTGTACGGCCATCCGAAGATCAAGGACGTGCAGGTGATCGGCGTGCCCGACGCCAAGTACGGCGAAGAAGTGATGGCCTGGGTGCAGACCGAGGATGGCGCCGATCTCTCCGTGCAAGAGGTTCGCGACTTCTGCGACGGCCGCATCGCTCACTACAAGGTGCCTCGCTACGTGAACGTCACCGAGGAGTTCCCGATGACTGTCACCGGCAAGATTCAGAAGTTCAAGCTGCGTGATCTCGCGATCGAGCGGTTCAACCTTGGAGATCAGGTGCAGGAAACCGCATGACCAATCTGCAGGTCGAGATCTGGTCCGACGTCGTGTGCCCATGGTGCTTCATCGGGAAGCGCCGCTTTGAGACCGCGCTGGCAACGTTTCGAGAAGCCAACCCCGACGTGCAGATCGACGTCGCCTATCGGGCCTTTCAACTCGACCCCACGGCGCCTCCGGGCGTCATCGAGCCGGTGAAAGAGGCCTACATCAAGAAATTTGGCGGCCCCGAACAGGCCCAGCAGATCATCGATCGAGTCACCGAAGAAGCGGCCGGTGAGGGGCTCGACTTCAACATGGACATCGCCTTGCGTTCCAACACGCTGGCCGCCCACCGTCTGTTGGCACTCGCCGAGAAGCACGGTGTGCAGGAAGCACTGAAGGAACGGCTGATGCTTGCCTACTTCAGCGAAGGGATTGCGATCAGCGATGTCGACGAACTGATACGGCTGGGCGCAGAGGTTGGCCTCGACGCCGAGGTGACCCGGGGTTGGCTCGACGGCGACGGCGGCAAGGCCGAGGTCCTCGAGAATCTCGAGTTCGCCGGGGCTGCCGGCATCACTTCAGTTCCAACGTTTGTGTTCAACCGCGAGCACGGCATCCCTGGGGCACAACCAGCCGAGGTCTTTGTGAAGGTGCTCGAAGAGCTGACGGCAAACGAGTCGTAGGCGCCGCGGCCGTCCTGGTGCGTGAGTACCGTTTGACGATGGCCAATGACGACCTCGACGGCGAACTTGCGGTGCCGGGCGGGTTCTTTGATGTCCAAATCAACGGCGGTTGGGGTCATCACTTCTCCGATGACCCGTCATCGATCTGGGCGGTCGGCGCGAGGTTGGTCGAGCATGGCGTCACCCGCTTCTTGCCGACGCTGGTCAGCGCGGGGTTTGCTCGTTTGCCCGACGCGCTCGACGTGCTCAACGCCGGGCCACCTCCGGGATACGCGGGAGCCCAACCCTTGGGTTGGCACCTCGAAGGCCCATGGTTCAACCGATCAAAGGCGGGCGCCCACGACCCGTCGGTCATCCGGCCCTCGACCGACAGCGATCGGGAGGGGATCAGTCGCGAAGTTGGTGTTCGACTTCTCACGCTCGCCCCTGAGATCGACGGCGGGCTCGAAGCGATTCGGGGCTTGGCTGCTCAAGGAGTGGTCGTGTCGATGGGGCACTCCGATGCGACAACGGGTGAGGCCGCGGAGGGCATCGCTGCCGGCGCCACGATGGGAACGCATCTTTTCAACGCCATGCGGGGGCTCCATCACCGAGCACCTGGCTTGGCGGCCACGCTCCTCACCGACCAGCGGGTGAGCCCGAGCATGATCGTTGATGGTCACCACGTGGCTCCAGAGATGGTGAACCTCGCCTGGCGGTTGGCTGGGCCGAGACTCATCCTGGTGAGTGATGCGGTGAGTTCTCTCGGCCTCACCACCGACCCCGTCGCCCGTCTGGCCGACGGCACTCTCGCAGGAGCCACCGTCGGGCTTGATCAAGGTGTGAGGAACCTCAAGGAATTCACGGGTTGCTCGCTGGCAGAAGCGGCCGCCGCGGCCTCGAGCCGGCCATCGTCCGTGCTCGGCGTGAAGCCCTCTGCCGGCGACGTCACGACGCTCGATGCCAGCGGCATGGTGAAACGAACGGAGATCGCCGGAAAGCTGGTGTTCGAACGATGATCCAGCGCTAGGTTCGGCGTCGTGTCGAAGGTCCTCATGTCATTGCCCGTTGGCGAACGAGTGGGTATCGCCTTTTCCGGGGGTCTTGACACCTCCGCAGCTGTCGCGTGGATGCGCGAGCGGGGAGCCGTTCCGTATACCTACACAGCTGATCTCGGTCAATACGACGAGCCCGACCTCGACGATGTGCAGAAGCGAGCGACACAGTACGGAGCCGAGGCGGCCCGGCTGGTCGACATTCGTGCCGATCTCGTTCGCGAAGGTCTGATGGCGCTGCAGTGCGGTGCGTTTCACATCCGCACCGCAGGCAAGACCTACTACAACACCACCCCACTCGGTCGAGCGGTCACCGGCACGCTTCTCGTTCGGGCCATGAAGGAAGACGGCGTCGACATTTGGGGTGACGGGTCGACCTACAAGGGCAACGACATCGAGCGCTATTACCGGTACGGCCTCATGGTCAACCCGAATCTCCGCGTGTACAAGCCATGGCTCGATCCGGCGTTTGTCGATGAGCTCGGTGGCCGAACGGGCATGAGCGAATTTCTCATCCAACGTGATCTGCCGTATCGAGACTCGGTCGAGAAGGCCTACTCGACCGACGCCAACATCTGGGGAGCCACCCACGAGGCGAAGGCGCTCGAAGAACTTTCGAACAGCATGGAAATCGTGAACCCGATCATGGGCGTCGCCCATTGGGATCCCGCCGTGACCATTGAGCCCGAAGATGTGACCGTGCGTTTCGAGGAAGGCTGGCCCGTCGCCATCAACGGTTCGACATTCGCTGATCACGTCGAACTGGTCTACGAGGCCAACGCGATCGGCGGTCGCCATGGCCTTGGCATGAGCGACCAGATCGAGAACCGCATCATCGAGGCCAAGTCCCGCGGCATCTACGAAGCACCGGCGCTTGCGCTGTTGCAGATCGCCTACGAGCGGCTGATCTCGGCGATTCACAACGAGAACACGATGGAGAACTACGCCACGATGGGGCGCAAGCTCGGACGCCTGCTGTATGAGGGTCGCTGGTTTGATCCACAGAGCCTGATGTTGCGTGAGCCCCTCTTACGTTGGGTGGGCTCGACCATCACCGGTGAAGTGACGATTCGGTTGCGTCGTGGCGACGATTACTCGATCCTCGACACAACAGGAACTGGCCTCACCTACGAGCCAGACCGACTGTCGATGGAACGGGTCGAAGACGAGGCCTTTGGGCCGATTGACCGAATCGGCCAGCTGACCATGCGCAACCTCGACATTGCCGACAGTCGAGCCAAGCTGGGTTTCTACAACGAGGTCGGCACGCTCGGGGCGAACGGCATCCCCGAGCTCGACTGAGATCCGCGCCAGCACCTTGCGGCTGAGCGGCGGCGTTGAGATCAGGCCGACTGATCGAGTGAAGGGTCTGCAGCGTCGGTCAGGGTGAGATCGGTTCCGGATCGGTGGATCACCTCGGCGGCCTCCTCGGGAAGGTTCGCATCGCTGATGATGTCGTCGGCTTCACCCAGCCGAGCGATCGTGCCAAGCCCGCGGATTCCCCACTTCGTGTGATCAGCGAGAACGACAAACCGTTCGGCCGACTCGATGAAGGCCCGGTTCGTTTCGGCCTCGGCCATGTTCGGTGTTGTGAATCCCGCTTCGGCCAGGCCGTGGACCCCCATGAAAACGATGTCGACGTAGATCGACCGCAGAGTGTTGACGGCAACCGGCCCAACGAGCGCATCTGATCGGGTGCGTGAGCCGCCGGTGAGGACCACGCTGACGGCCGAGTCGGTTTTCCCGTGGAGGCTGTCGGCGAGTGACAACGAGTTGGTCACAATGGTGAGATCGGGAATCGATCGAAGATGTTGACCAAGCATCCATGTCGTGCTGCCACCCGTGAGTGCAATGGCGTCGCCGGGACGAACGAGGCGCGCGGCTGCGCTTGCGATGTTCGCTTTCTCGTTTCGCTTCATCGCAGCTTTGGTAGCGAACTCCGGCTCGAGTGAGCTGCGAGATTCGAGCCGGGCGGCGCCGCCATGGATTTTTTCGAGAGCACCGCGCTGGGCGAGCACATCGAGGTCCCGGCGGACGGTCATTTCCGACACATCAAGCATGTCGGCGAGTTCCCGGACGCGGACGGATCCGAGTTTGGTCACCTCTCGAGCGATGATCGCATGCCGTTGTGGTGCAAGCACCGCTTCAGGGTGCATGATTGACCGCCTTGCGTCAACACAGTTCGAACAAAAACTCACATTGGGTGACCGGCACGGCGAGCCACTCGGCGAGAAACTTCACATTGCCTTGACGTTGGGGGCGAGTTGGTGAAAGATCTTGTTCGGTTATGGGCGAGCACGTTCCTTGCGGGCGCGTCACTTGTCGTCTGGGTCAGGCTTTTCAGGGTTTCGCTGTGGCAAGATACGCCAGTCGTTTGTCAAGGTTTCGTCAATTCAGGGGGAGTGCTCAAGATGGGTGAAAGGCAGCGGCAGCGATGACGGCCGCCACGACAACCAAGCAGGCGAGCAACAAGACCAACCTTTCCGGTGGTTGGCCTGTTGCCTTCTGGTTTTTGTTGCCGAGTCTGATCGGCTTCACGCTGTTCTTCTTCGTGCCGACGCTGCGGGGCTTCTACCTGAGCTTCACCGACTGGAACCTGCTCGGGAACGAGGGTGAGTTCATCGGTTTGGAGAACTACCGAACCCTCGCAGGGGACGACAACTTCTATGACTCGATGCTGACGACGCTGTGGTACGTCGTCCTCAACATCGGCTCCCAAACGATCCTGGCCATCATGATCGCCGTGATGATGGACCGCCTCACGAAGTCGACGACGATCCGCAGCATCCTGCTCCTGCCGTGGTTGATGCCAAACGTCGTTGTGGCTCTCCTCTGGCTCTGGATGCTCGACGGCAACTTCGGTGTCGTCAACGCCTTCATCGATTGGCTGCCGCTGGGCGGGCTCTTTGGCGACGGACCGTTCCGCTTCTTCCAAGATGTCGGCAAGGTGATCCCCGCCATTGCGGCCATCAACACGTGGAAGTTCACCGGATACACCGCGTTGCTGATCTTTGCCGGTCTCCAGACGATCCCCAAGTCTGTCTACGAGGCGGGGGCGATGGATGGCGCGACCGAACTGCAGATGTTCCGCAACATCACACTTCCCCTCATGCGGCCTGTGCTCGCCCTCGTGCTGGTGCTCACCATCGTCGGTTCGTTCCAGGTGTTCGACATCGTGCAGGTCGCCACCGGAGGCTTCGGAGGTCAACCGGGTGGCCCGGTGAATGCTTCACGGGTGATCTACCTCTACATCTTCCAGAACGCGATCAACTTCAACGATCTGGGCTACGCCGCAGCCATTTCGGTTGTGCTGGTGATCATTCTTCTCGGAGTCACCGCATTGCAGATGCGGTTGCTGCGAGCTGGCGAGAGTGATCTGGCATGAGCACAACCAGCGCAGGAATGGCCGGCGCAGGAGCCGGCGGGTCGATTGGCGCCCGCATGGGTCGAGGTGCCGCGTGGGGAATCCTCTTGGCCATCGTCGCGATCAGCATCTTCCCCTTCTACTGGGCGCTCCGCACCGGCCTCACCCGCAACGTCGATCTCTTCGGCGGTGGGCAACAGCTACTACCGGGCGACGCAACTGGCCTCAACTTCAAACGGGTGCTTGGTCTCGCCAGCGATGCCGAGATTCAAGAAGCGACGGGCCGAGAAAACAGCGCCAGCTTCAACTACGTCTTGGCGCTTCGAAACAGCATCATCATCGCCACGATCGTCACCGTGGGCCAGGTGTTCTTCAGCGCCATGGCGGCCTACGCCTTTGCCCGTCTCGAGTTCAAGGGTCGCGACAAGCTGTTCTTTCTCTACCTGACCGGCTTGATGATCCCGCCGATCTTCACGCTCATTCCGAACCTGATCCTCATCAAGAACTTTGGCTGGCTCAACTCGTTCCCCGGCATGGTGGCCCCTTACTTCTTGATGACCCCATTTGCCGTGTTCTTCCTTCGTCAGTTCTTCCTTGGCATCAATCGCTCGCTCGAGGAAGCAGCCATCATCGATGGCGCAAATCACTTCACGATCTTTCGGAAGGTCATTCTTCCGATCGCGACGCCGCAAATGGTCACCCTCGCAGTGTTGACCTACGTCACCTCGTGGAACGAATTTCTCTGGCCGTTGGTTGTCGCTCCGACCGACGAGAACGTTCAGCCGCTCACTGTTGCGCTGGGGGCGTTCACCCAGCAGCAGCCTGGCACGTCGCCGGATTGGTCCGGATTGATGACGGGTACCGTGCTTGCCGCTCTACCCATGCTTCTATTGTTCATGGCTTTTGGCCGACGATTGGTCGACAGCATTCAGTTTTCGGGTATCAAGTGATATCCGATCTATGTGGACGGAAACACCGTCCATCCCACCTGGGGAGGAAATCCACCATGCGAAACAAGACGCTTCGTCTCTTCGCCGCATTGTTGGCACTGGCGATGGTCGCCGCTGCCTGCGGCGGTGGTGACGACGACGGAGGCGGTAGCGCCAGCGGCGAGGCACCCAGCTTCGACGAGGCCGTTGCCATCGACTACTGGCTCTGGGATGCAAACCAGCAGCCGTTCTACGAACAGTGCGCAGCCGACTTCACTGCGAATGTCCAGCCAAACATCTCGGTCACGATCGAGCAGTTCGGTTGGGGCGACTACTGGACCGGCCTGACCGCGGCCTTTGCCTCTGATTCTGCTCCAGACGTGTTCACTGACCACCTGGCTCGCTACCCCGAGTTCGTTGAATCTGGTGTCCTCGTCTCGCTGAACGATCTCGTCGATCGTGACGGCGTCGACGTCGACCAGTACTTCCCTGGCCTCGCTGAGCTCTGGACCTCGCCTGATGGCGACCGCTTCGGGCTTCCGAAGGACTTCGACACCATCGCAATGGTGCTCAACGAAGACATGCTGGCCGATGCCGGCATCACGGTTGAAGAGTTTGCAAGCGCGGAGTGGAACCCGGACGATGGTGGTACCTGGGGCGAGTTGATCCAGCGTCTCACCATCGATGCCAATGGTGTCCGTGGTAACGAAGATGGCTTCGATTCTTCAAACGTCGCTGTCTACGGCTTCGGTCTCGAGGGTGCCTTCGGTGCTTTCGGTCAGACCACCTTCTCGAGCTTTGCAGCATCGAACGGCTACGTCGCCACCGATGAGCCATGGGCCAACGAGGCCAACTTCGGTGACGAAGAGCTGGCCGAAACCATTCAGTTCTTCGCTGACTGGATCGCTGCCGGCTACGTGACACCGATCGAGGACGTTGAGTCCCTCGGCGGTACCACCATCTTCCAGGAGGGTGGCGCGGCCACCCAGACCAACGGTTCGTGGATGATCTCGACGCTCAGTGGCGACGCCACGACCGTCCCGGTCGCTTACGCCCCGCTGCCTGTTGGGCCGATCGGTGAGCGTCGCTCGATGTTCAACGGTCTCGCTGACTCCATCACCACCTCAGCCGAGAATCCCGACGCTGCGTGGGAGTGGGTCAAGTACATGGCCTCTCCTGCTTGTCAGGAAGTCGTCGGTGAAGGCGCCGTCGTGTTCCCCGCTATCCCGAGCGCAGCGGAGGTTGCTCAAGAAGCACACACCGCAAATGGTGTCGACGTGAGTGCCTTCACGGTGCACGTCGATGACGGAACCACGTTCCTGTTCCCAATCAACGACTCGGCTTCCCGAGTTGAAGATGCCGTTGGCCCCGTCATGCAGCAGATCTTGCGTGGCGAGGGCTCAGCGGCTGACCTGCTGCCAGCAGCAGCTGAAGAGGTCAACTCGATCCTCGGCGGCTGATACAAAGCTTCAGTAGTTGAATTGGTCGGATGCGCCGTCCCTTCGGGGGCGGCGCATCGGCCGTTCTCAGGTAGTTATTTGCTCGTGCCGAACCTCCGCTTCTCTCCGCCCGTTGGTGTTTTCGTTGCCCTGTGCGTTGTCGGCGCATCGTGTAGCAATGCTGGCGACGGCGCGAATGGCTTCGAACGTTTTGACGGCGATCAGCCACTCGTTGAAGTGTCGGTCGACGCAACCGCGCACAGCCAGAGTTCGTGCTCACAGACCTTTGTTCGCCACGAACTCGATCACACCACGGTTGGTCCGGGCAACACTGCCTCGACGTTCGACGGCACCGGAGCAGGGGTAGCGCTCGGCGACCTCGATGGTGATGGTTTGGACGACATCGTGCTTGCCAACCTCAGCGGAGAGAGCCAGGTGCTGTGGAACCAGGGTGGTCTGTCGTTCCGGGCCGACCCGCTCCTACGCGGCCGTTTCCGCCAACCAGCGATTGCCGATGTGGATGGCGACGGTGATCTTGACATTGTGCTGACCTCAGGAGTCGGTCCACCCGTACTGTTCGACAACATCGGGAGCGGAGACACTGCGGCATCGCGTTTTGTGCGACAACAGATTGATGGTGTGGCCGCAGTGGCTTACTCGATGGCCTGGGCAGACCTGGGCGGTGACGGTGATCTCGATGTGGTGACCGGTTCGTACAACGCTGAGCTCGCCATCCTGCGCAACTCGCCGGTCCTGGGCAGTGACACGGGTGTTGTTGTTCACGAACGAGAACCAGACGGCGCCTACATCGCAACGCGGGTGGCAGCCGAAGCTCAGGCACTCACGGTTCGGCTCGTCGACATCAACAGCGATGGCCGCACCGATGTCCTTGTTGGCAACGACCTTGCCACAGCCGACGGTGTATGGGTCGACAACGACGGGGGCTGGCTTGCGGTTGAGTCCTTTGAACAAACCTCGTTCAGCACGATGAGCCTTGACGCGGCTGATGTCGACAACGATGGCGACATTGATGTGTTCTCCACCGACATGAAGCCTCGTGCCGATGACACAGCCTCTGCGGAGCGGTACGTCGAAGTGGAACGCGACATGGCGGCGATACCGATTCCAGATGAGGTGCAACGTCCCGAAAACGTTCTGTCGCTCTACGACCGGGTCGATGATGGCCCGACGTTTCGCAATTTGGCCAGTACCCAGGGCGTGGATGCCACCGGCTGGAGCTGGTCTGGGTTATTCGGTGATCTCAACAGCGACGGAAATCAAGACCTGTTCGTCGTGACGGGGATGCGGAGCAGCAATCTCTTCTCCGCGTTGCCGAACGACGAGTTGGTCGAGCCCAATCAGGCTTTTCGTAATGATGGCGACTCGTTCACGCTGGCCGCTGAGTGGGGGATCAATGATGAGGCTGGTGGCCGAGGAGCCGCACAAGGAGACTTGGACGGCGACGGCGACCTCGACATTGTGGTGAACAATCTCGGCTCGCCAGCCACCGTCTTCGAAAACGAGCTTTGCGAAGGACACAACCTCACCATCGAGCTGCGTTGGCCGCAGTCTGCGAACTCTCATGCCGTGTCGAGCACCATCGTGGTGGAAACCGCAGAGGGCCGTCAGCTTCGCACGATCGATCAGGCCCGTGGCTACCTCTCTGGAGCTGCCCCCGTCGCTCACGTCGGATTTGCGGATGCCGAAGGAAACCTGTCGATCGTCATCCAGTGGCCAGACGGCGAACGAAGCGAACTCAGCAACATCGAATTTGATCACCACCTCACCGTGACTCGCGCTGCTACGTGAGTCGGCAACGTCGGAAGAGATTGAGGCGCACATGATGAACCATCTACTGCTGCACGGAGAACACACCACCTTGGTGCTCTCCCATGGCGACGGCCCTCCCGCTGTCGTCTACTGGGGAGGGTCGCTGCCAAACGACGATCCCGAGTCTGTTGCCGCGGCGCTCAGCCGTCCGTTGGCCCATGCCACGATTGACGTTGAGGCCCCGGTCGCGCTTGTGCCAGAACTTGGTTCTGGCTTCTTCGGCTCGCCCGGCATCAAAGGGGCGAGGCCTGATGGTTCGGGTTGGGCACCGCGTTTCCGCGAGTCGCGTCCGCCGGAGGTCACCGCGGACGACATTCGGTTCTTCTGCGAAGACCCGATTGCCGGGCTCGAACTTGAAATCGAGATCTTTCTGAAGAACAACCGCGACGTTGTGGCACTACGCCAGATGCTCAAGAACACGGGCGAGACTCCGTATTCGCTTGGCCGACAGTCCCTGTCCCTGCCGCTTCCCACACACGCCGAGGAGATTCTCGATTTCACCGGTCGGTGGTGTGATGAGTTTCACCCTCGACGTCAGGTCTGGGAGGCCGGGGCCATCATCAATGAGAACCGTAGAGGCCGCAGCTCTCATGACCACGTCGCAGTGATCTTCGCCGGTACGAGCGGCTTCGATGAACAGCACGGCGAAGTCTGGGGATTTCACCTGGGCTGGAGCGGGAACTCGCGGTTGGTTGCTGAGCGAGTGTCAGACGGTCGTCGGTATCTGCAAGCAGGCGAGCTGCTCTTTCCTGGTGAGGTAATTCTCGAGCCAGGGGAGACGATCGAGTCGCCATGGCTCTACGGCGCCTACAGCGCAACCGGGCTGAGCTCGGTGTCTCAAGCGTTCCACCAGCATCTTCGAGGCCGAGAGACGCACCCCAGTCTTGACAAGCCTCGGCCCGTGTTGCTCAACACGTGGGAGGCCGTTTACTTCGATCATGATCTCGACACGCTCAAGAACCTGGCTGACCGGGCGGCAGAAGTCGGGGCGGAACGGTTCGTCCTCGACGACGGTTGGTTTCACCGTCGCAACGACGACACCGCAGCCCTCGGCGACTGGTTCGTCGATGATCAGAAGTATCCAGACGGGCTCGAACCACTCGTCACTCACGTCACTGGCCTCGGCCTCGAGTTCGGGCTGTGGTTCGAACCCGAGATGGTCAATCCGAACTCTGAGCTCTATCGAGCGCACCCAGAGTGGGTGCTGGCCGATGCCGACTATGAATTGATTCTCGGCCGCAACCAACTGGTGCTCGACCTGGCAAACCCCGATGCCTACGCCCACATCTTCGGTCAGATCGACACGTTGCTCACCGATCTCGACATTTCGTATGTGAAGTGGGACATGAACCGAGATCACGTGCAGGCCACCCACAATGGTCGGGCCGGGACCCGAGCCCAAACGCTTGCGCTCTACCGCCTTCTGGCTGAGCTGGGGGAGCGGCATCCTCATGTCGAGATCGAGAGTTGCTCGTCAGGCGGTGGTCGAGCCGATTTTGAGATCCTCCGCCATACCCGTCGGTTCTGGACGTCCGATTGCAACGATGCACTCGAGCGGCAACGCATTCAGCGTGGTTTCTCGATGCTGTTTCCGCCTGAGCTCATGGGCGCCCACGTCGGGCCTCATGTGTCGCACACGACTCGCCGGACGCACGACCTCGGATTCCGGGGAGCAGTGGCCTTCCTCGGACACCTTGGCATCGAATGGAACCTCCTGGATGCGTCCGACGACGAGCGGGCACAGGTGAAAGAGCTGGTGACGCTGCACAAGAAGTTCCGGCCGCTTCTTCACTCCGGCGACGTGGTTCGACTCGACTCTGCCGACGAGGCCTCGATGACGCAGGGTGTGGTTGCTGC
>CALJSB010000081.1 GCA_937976305.1 uncultured Acidimicrobiales bacterium | reverse complement strand
ACGTCCGTGCAGGAATCTGCCAATTCCGGGTTCAGGGGCGGCGGCGAGCGATGTAGACGAACTCGAGCCCGGGGCGATCTGGGGCGTCTCGAAGGTCGACAACGTCGAACCCGGCTTGGTCGAGCGACGCATCGACCTCTTCCCGCTCTCGGAACCTGAGCGTTGACGTTGATCGCACCTCAGCGCCGTCGTCGAGAAACCTCTTCACGCTGTGAAAGGTGACGAAGGGAAGTTCGACGGCTGCGACGTCGACCCAGGCCTCGAGGCGCCCCTCAGACTCGTGCTCGACCACCTGTGTGGTGCGGTCCCTTGTCCACCCCTCCCAGGCTCGCATGGACGGATCTCGGGTTTCGAAGATCAGCAAGCCTGCCGGGTTGAGCCGCTCGCGGATCGCTGCGAGCGTGGCCAGCCAGTCGTCGTCAGTCAGGAAGACCATGGCGACGTTGCCGGTCATGGTCGCCGCATCGAAGCGCAACGCCGGGTCGACATCAACAACGACGCCACGCTGAATCGTCAACCCAGCGACCGAGGGTTGCGATCTAGCGACCTCGGTCATTCCCTGGGCGGGATCAATGCCGTGAACTCGAAGCCCACGGGCGGCGAGCCGGCGGCCGAGAACCCCGGTGCCACTGCCCACGTCGAGCACCGATGTGCATCCGAACTCGTCGAGAATTTGTTCGTAGAGGTCGAGATCGTCTCGCTCGCCATCGACGAGGTCGTACACCCGGGCCGACCGTGGATTCTCGAAGAACTCATCAGGCACCGCCGCACGACATCACACGTGCACCGGAGTCGGCAAACGAGTTTCTTGGATCAATCAGCAGGCGCGTTGATCTCGCACCAGCGTCACCGCGCCATCGGTGTTGAAGGTGAGCGACGACAGTCCGTTGTGGCGAGCAAGGGTGGCGGCGTCGGTTTCGACGAACTCATACGGGTGGGTGAAGTTCCCGCCACAGACCTCGACGATGTCGTCGGGATCAAGCTCGAGCACCGATGCATCGCTTGCAAGCGGGTAACGCCGTAGACGTGGGTTGGCATTGCCGCGTCCGTGCCAATCGGAAGCCAACTCCCACCGTGGCTCTTCGGTCAGTTCGACACCCTGTTGAATGATGGTGTTTCCGTTTGCGTCCAAGCCGGCGCCG
Organism: uncultured Acidimicrobiales bacterium; assembly: GCA_937976305.1. Taxonomy (GTDB): domain Bacteria; phylum Actinomycetota; class Acidimicrobiia; order Acidimicrobiales; family SZUA-35; genus CALEWY01. The sequence continues at coordinate 12,323 of CALJSB010000081.1, read as the reverse complement.
AAGGTCCAGCGGTCGAACCAAATCCAGGTCACGCCGGCCACGATCTCGACTCGCTCGATCATGCCGTAGTCAAAGCGAAGCTCGTCCTCGGCTTGGTTGTCGGCGGCGATGAGGTTCTTGTCGACGAACTCAGGCGCATTCGAGATCAGCAGAATCATCTCGGCACGGCTCATCCCAGCGTCGAGCTGATCGGTCCAGAACTTGCCGCCTGCCGCATCGGGCTGACGACCGAGGACGTTCGAGTAGACGGCCGTCATGAAGGCCACATTGTCGGTTTCGCCATACAGGTCGAGGAACTCGTCTGAGGTGGCAAAGAAGTTTGCGATCCGCCGGGTGCTCCACTCGCCGGAGTCGAAGGAGTCGAGCCAGAACCGGAGGCCGCCCGGGTCGGGCTGGCGGGCGAACACAGCCTGGTAGAAGCGAACGACGATCGCGTGTTCGGCCGTCAGCGTCGGGTCGGCGACGATGTCTTCATACGTCTCGCTTGTCTGCGCAGATGCCGGCGCGACCACAGCCAACGAGCCGAACAACGTCATCAACGCAATCAGAATCTTCGCCATCGCACCACGGTGGTAGAGTCCCGGCACCTGTCAACAGCCATCCCACGCACGTGCTTCCCCAGAACTGGCACCAAAACCGCGCGACGTCCGAGCAAAAACGTGCCAATCCGACGAGAGGGCACGTGCGCAACCGGAACTGGCAGGAAAACTGCACGGCGTCCGTGCAAAACAGTGCCAATTCGGGGTTAGGCGTCGGTTAGCGGGCGAGCGTGTGTTCGTCGCCAAAGAAGTGCCCGTCGGTAGGCACTCGGCTCATCGCATCGAACGCCAGCTCGTCATCGCTGAGATCGATGGGCGTCAGAAACTCCCACGTTGCGACAGCCGTCTCTGCGTCGGCCTAGTAGTGATAACAGATTTCCCTGGTGAACCAGTCTGACTTCGTGGTGCTCACAGTGCCGCTCGCCCAGTTCGTCGTGGTGCAGGTTGTCGTGTAATACGAGTAGTACTCGGTGGAACCGTAGGCGTTGTCGACATAGCTCGCTTGGCCGGTCTGAACCGTGCTGCAGCTTGTGCTTGCGCTCGCCACGGATGGAAAAGCGCCAACGGCGAATGCTCCACCAAGTGCCGCTGTCACCGCGACTTTCTTCATGACCTTCATTTGTCCTGCCTCTCTGAACCAAATACCTACCGCGATCGGTAGTTGCCAACCGAAGGTAAACGAGAACTGGTTCTTGGGAAGAGAGCAGGCTTCCTCGACTGACATGGGCCAGGAGGACCCTCGGCCTTGGGTGATCTCTCACGGGCGACACACGTCCCCAACTGGCAGGAAATTGCACGACGTGCGTGCAGGAATCTGCCAATTCGGGGTTAGGGGTCGCCGTCGCCGATCTGTGCTTTGCGTCGGGCGACGTAGGCGTCGAGTTCCTCGGCAACTGCGGCATCCAGAGTCGGCTCGACGTAATCGTCGAGGGCGGTCTGCCACAGCGCAGTTGCCCGTTCGGTGGTGTTCTTTGCGCCTGACTCGAGCCAGGCGCCGTGGTTCTGCCAGTCGGAGAGCATCGGCGCATAGAAGGCGTCGGTGTACCGAGCGAGGGTGTGTTCGTCGCCAAAGAAGTGCCCGCCGGTCGGCACTCGGCTCATCGCATCGAACGCCAGCTCGTCATCGCTGAGATCGATGGGCGTGAGGAACTCCATCATGTGCTGAAGCATCTCGACGTCGAGAATGAACTTCTCGTAGCTCGCTTGCAGCCCGCCCTCCATCCATCCTGCGGCGTGATAGATCAGGTTGGTTCCGCCAAGGATGCTGCCCCAGAGCGACATCTGCGTTTCGTACGCTGCTTGCGCGTCAACCACATTCGACGCACTCGAGTTCGATGATCGATACGGCAGCCCGTAGCGCCGAGCGAGCTGTCCGCTGGCCACATTTGCTTTCGCGTGTTCTGGGGTGCCGAACGCAGGCGACCCCGACTTCATGTCGACGTTGCTCGTAAACGAGCCATAGATCACCGGAGCACCGGGACGAGTCAGCTGGGTGAGAGCAATTCCGAACAACGCCTCGGCGTTCTGCTGCACGAGTCCGGCACCAAGGGTCACGGGTGTCATCGCTCCCATCAGCGTGAACGGTGTGACCGACACGATCTGGCCGAACTCCGACATGGTCATCAGCCCCTTCGCCATCTCATCGTCGAACCGCCGTGGCGAGTTGACGTTGATCACCGTGATCACGCCAGGTGAATCGATCATGTCTTCGACCGTGATGCCTCGCGAGATCGCCATCATGTTGATGCCGTCGAGCGCTCGCCCCCGGCCGATCGACAGCGTGTGAAAGCACAAGTCGGACAGCGTGAGGTTGGCTCGATAGGTATCCAGGTGGCGGTTGTTCGCCGGGAGCTCCATCGGCGAAGCGACCTGGTTGCCAATCACATGAATGGCATTGAAGTAGTGAGCGAGCCGAATGAATTGCTCGTAGTCGGCCATGTTGGAGGCACGCCGACCGTTGATCTCATCGTGCACGGCGGGCGGTCCGGCGACGAGTCCGAACGCGACGTGGTTGCCGCCGAGCACGATCTGCTTGTCTGGGTTGCGGCTCGTGAGGGTGCACTGGCTGGGTGCGGTGCGCAGGGCTTCCTCGACAATGTCGCGCCCGATCCGCACCACTTCGCCGTCGACGATGGCGCCGGCATCGGCAAAGAGCTGACGGGCCTCGGCGTTCCACAGCTCGATCCCGAGCTCTTCGAGCACTCGAATCGACGCCTCGTGGATCCGTTCAACTCCTTCGGGGTCAAGGATCGGAAACGGCCCGTGAGGGTTGGTGACCTGACGCCACGGCAGCTGCCGAATCCGAGACTCCACTTGCCTCGTTCGGGATCTGCCTCGGCGTGCCACGGGCTGCAACTTAGGTGACGTATCGCTGCGGGGACGACCGGTCCCGCATCACGGAACGACCTGTGGCTTCGGTCACAGCACTTGATCTGACCTGCAGTTGCGGGCAGCCTCACGAAAGATTGTGAACCGTTTCACAAGGATCTGACCCACAACTGAAGAGGATGGCTATGCGTAAGGAACAAGTTCTGATTCCGATGGTTCGCCAGATCGTGCAACGGCCCCGACTCGCTGGCGCGCTCTTCAAGTTCGACCGATACGGCAACCCCTTCAACGACGAGTTCCTCAACGACCCGATGGTGCTGGCGCCTGCCATGCGCGATCACGGACCAGTCGATTGGCACCCGCTCTACCAACAGTGGTTCATCACTGGCTACGACGAAGCCCGCGAAGTGTTGGGGTCACCTCATGTCGGCACCCAAGAGCAAATGAACGTGATGCTCGACGTGGCACCGGCCACAAAGCTGAACGAATCGACCCGCACCATGCTGCGCAACCTGATGCTGCTCACCGACCCGCCACTGCACACTCGGCTGCGAGGCCTCGTCAACCGAGCGTTCACGCCAAAGCAGGTCTCCCGAATCGAACCGATGATGGCGTCGATGGTGGAGGAGCTCGTCACCCAGTTCGGCGACGAGATCGATCTGATGACCGATTTCGCCGTCCCCTTCCCCGCCATGGTGATCAGCGAACTCTTCGGTTTCGACCGGAGCGACTGGGCGTGGCTGCGAGATCTCTCGGCGGCCCTCACCCAGATCACGGACCCGGTCCGTGGCTACGACCCGGCCGAGGTAGACCGAGCTCAAGCTGAGCTCAGCTCCCGAGTGCTCGAGCTGGCAAAGGAACGCCGCGAGAACCCGGCAGATGACCTCATCACCGGGTTGGCGCTGGCCGAAGCCGAGGACGGCGACCGGCTGAGCGAAGACGAGCTGGTTTCGGTGTCGGCGCTCATCCTGATCGCTGGCCACGAGACCACTTCGGGCATGATTGCACTCTCGGTTCTGATGCTCAACGAACACCCTGAGCAGCTCGAGCAGCTGCGGGAACGGCCGGAGCTGTGGCCCAACGCAGTCGATGAACTCTTACGTTTCGACCCAACGCTGCGAGTCGACCCGAGGTACGCACTCGAAACCTTCGACCTGGCCGGCCACACGATCAAAGCCGGCCAGAACATCGTGGTGCTCCCGCAGCTCGCCAACCGTGACCACCGACGGTTCGATGATGCGGATGAGCTGCGCGTCGATCGTGACGATCCGAGCCCGCTCAGCTTCGGGCATGGGATCCACTTCTGTCTTGGCGCCAACCTGGCCAGGGCCGAACTTCGCTCAGCGTTGCCGCCATTGATGGATGCGCTCGAGCCGTACAACATCGACCGGTCACGCATCGAGTGGCGCCAGTCGATCGCGCTTCGCGGTCCAGACACCTTCCCCATTTCCAAGCGGGGCTAGGCGAACGCCGAACCTTTTTGCGTAAGTGTCCATGGCGCCGTCTCTCGATCGTCAATACGGTGCCGGACAGGATCCGGCTCCGATTCCATAACGAAAGAGACACCACCATGAAGTACGCCCTGCTCCTCTATGCCGACGAAGCGACCAACCCCGACTACACCACGGCCGAAGGTGCTGCCGAAATGCAGCAATGGTTCGAGTACTCCCAAGAACTGATGGCGGCTGGCGCCATGGCCGGCGGCGAGGCTCTCCAAGATGTCGAGACGGCCACGACCGTTCGAGTTCGTGACGGCAAGACCATCACCGCCGACGGACCGTTCGCCGAAACCAAGGAAACCATCGGCGGCTTCTACCTCATCGATGTCGAGAATCTCGACGAAGCGATCAAGTGGGCCGAGAAGATTCCGCTGATCGGTCGTGGATCAGTTGAGGTTCGCCCCGTGATGGAGTTCGAGGAGGAGTAAGCGGGCCGAGCGAGACTGCGGCGGCCGTTGCACCCCTCCCGATGAGACCCTCCCCATGACCCGGAATCCGGTCGAGACCGCATTCCGGGCCGAGTGGCCCGCCCTCGTGGCGACGCTGGTGCGAGATCTACGCGATCTCGCTCTGGCCGAGGACGTGGCCATGGAGGCCTTCACGGTCGCCACAGACCGCTGGCACCAAGACGGCGTTCCCGATCGTCCGGGGGCCTGGCTCCTCACCGTGGCTCGGCGCCGAGCCATCGATCGGGTCCGCCGCTCGAAGCGATTCGAAGATCGCCTGCCGCTCCTCATCGAGCAAGTGAGAGACGCCGAAGGCCGTCAGCTCGACCCGTCAGAACCAACCCGAGACGTTGCCGACGATCAGCTGGCGATGATCTTCGGCTGCTGTCACCCTGCGTTGGCGGTCGAGGCACAAGTGGCGCTCACGCTTCGCTACATCGGTGGTCTGACAACGGCCCAGATCGCACGAGCCTTCATGGTGCCCGAGGCAACGATGGCGAAACGCCTCGTCCGAGCCAAACACAAAATCACCGCCGCCGGCGTGCCCATCGAGATACCCGATGCCGACAACATCGACGACCGGACCGAGGCGGTGCTGGCCGTGATCTACGCCATCTTCACCGAGGGCCACACCGGTAGCGACGGGGCCACCTTGGTGCGTGGCACGCTCTGCGACGAGGCGATCCACCTTGCCGAAACGATCGCGACGCTCCGCCCGCAAGACGGTGAGGTGCGAGCGCTCGCTGCGCTGTGCCTCCTCACCGATGCCCGCCGGGCAGCGCGAGTCGACGACGAAGGCCTCCCCGTCTTGCTCGCCGACCAGGATCGTTCGATCTGGGACAAGTCCAAGATCGAGCGCGGCATACGCCACTTCGCCGCATCACACACGACGAGCCGGAGAGGCCCATACCAACTGCGGGCCGGTCTGGCCGCGGTCCACAGCACCGCGCCCACCTACGCCGACACCGAGTGGCACGCCATCATCGGGATCTACAACGTGATTCTCGAGAGCGGCCCCAACGCCATCGTTGAACTCAATCGAGCCGCCGCGGTGATGGAGGCGTCTGGCCCTGAAGACGGGCTCGCCGCCATCGAGCAAGCCAACGCATCGGGGCAACTCGATGCGTACCACTACTTCCATTCGGCCCGGGCCGAGGCACTTCGACGGCTGGATCAGCCCCTCGACGCAGCGGCCGCCTACCAACAAGCCATCGAGCATTGCGACAACGACACCGAACGCCGCTGGCTGACCACGCAACTCAACTCCCTCTCCCTCTGACCCCATCCGAACTGGAGTCCCCCACCGGCGTTTCAGCCGGTACAAGCCTCCAGAACCAAACACCCCATCCGAACTGGAGTCCCCCACCGGCGTTTCAGTCGGTACAAGACTCCAGAACGAGGACGTCCCGCGAACTGGAGGCTGCTGGGTACGTTTTCGTGCCTTCCGGCCTCCAGAACTGGGCTCCGCGGAGAGGACGAGTTGGTTGCCGGGCAGGCTGGGGCCTGTCAGGGTTGTTCCATGACGAACGCTGTGTGGCCTCAGTGGATGCTGGTTGTTCAAGATGTCGAGGCAACGAGTGCCTTCTACCAAACCGTGTTCGGGCTCGAAAGTAGCCACGGCGGCGCCGAGTACGACCAGTTGACCCACAACGGCGAGCTTGTGATGCAACTACACGATCACGACACACAAGATCACCACGGCCCGCTTCGCAGCGACGACGCACCCGTTGGCAACGGAGTGATTGTCTGGTTCGAGGTTGCCGACTTCGAGGGCACCGTCGAACGGATACGAGCGAGTGGCGTTGAGATCGTCGAGGACGTGCACGAGAACCCGAACGCCAAGCACCTCGAGATCTGGTTTCGTGATCTCGACGGCTATCTCGTGGTTGCCTCGGGACCTTCGCCCTACCGGCCCCGTTGATCCCCACGCGAGAACTAGCGAAAGTCTCGCGACATCGAACCGGTGTCGACCGGCAGCGGATCAAGCCGCTCAGCGGCAATGTTGACCACCGCGCCCTGACGTTCACAACGTCCACGAACAAGCAAAGCCGGCGCAGTGCGAACCGTCTTGCGGTAGCGGGCCCAACACCCGACCGACACCACCACGTTGATCAACCCGGTCTCGTCTTCCATACCGATGAAGGTCACGCCAGAAGCCGTTGCCGGTCGCTGCCGATGGGTGATGATCCCGGCGACCAACACCTTCGATCCGTCCTCGAGCGCCGCCAAACCCGCAGCCGGCACCACACCCATCTCATCTAATCGTTCGCGCAAGAACACCGTGGGATGACCATCGGGAGCAACACCAGTGGCCCAAAGATCAGCCAGCGACTCTTCCCGCTCGCTCATCCCCGGCAACTGCGGTGCCTCCACCCCCGTGATGATTCCCGGCAGCTTGGCATCGCTCGACTCCGCCACCGCCCCCGCTGTCCACAGCGCCTGACGGCGACTCTGTTGCTTCGGCGGGGATAATCCCCCGCCTGGGGCTCCGCCCATCCGGGTCTCATCCGCACCGCTGCTTCGCTCCGACTTCGCAGCCTCGCTCTTTTGCTTCGGCGGGGATAATCCCCCGCCTGGGGCTCCGCCCATCCGACTTTCACCAGCTCTGTTGCTTCGGCGGGGATAATCCCCCGCCTGGGGCGCCGCCCATCCGGGTGCCACGGGTGCAGCAGCTTCGCTCCGCTGCGCAGCGCTCTGTTGCTTCGCTGGCGATAATCCGCCAGCTGGGGCGCCACCCATCCGACTTTCAAGCAGTCCTTCCAGCGCTCCGGCTGTGGCGAGGGCTTCGAGTTGGGTCTTGGTGAGGCTGGCTCGACGGGCGAGATCTTCGATCGAGGCGTAGGGCCGGTTGGCGGCGATGACCTCGGCGTGATCCTCGCCGATCGACCGAATCGACCCAATGCCGAGACGCACCGACCAGCCATGATCGAGTCGTTCTCGCTCGATCATCTCGGCGTATGCGTCGTCGGTCCCCGGCACCACCACCGACAAGTCAGCCGACTCGTTTGCCTCATCAGGCACCAACACCGCGCCCGCCTCAGAGGCATTCACATTGGGGCTGAGCGTTGGCACACCGTGCCGGCGAGCGTCTTGCACCAACGAGTGAGGCGAATAGAAGCCCATGGGCTGCGCATTCAACAACGCAGCGCAGAACGCCGCCGGATAGTGCAGCTTGAGCCACGACGACGCATAGACCAGATAGGCGAAGCTGATCGAGTGGCTCTCGGGAAAGCCGTAGTTGGCAAACGCCACCAGCTTGTTCCAGATCTGCTCCTGAATGTCGGGCGTAACACCACGCTCCGTCATGCCCGCCTCGAGCCGTTCCCGCAGCCGTTCCATGCGCGACCGACTGCGCTTTGACCCCATGGCTCGACGCAACTCATCGGCCTCTGCCGGTGTGAAACCCGAGATGTCGATCGCCATCTGCATCAACTGCTCCTGAAACAACGGAATACCAAGCGTCTTCTCGAGGGCGTTCTCGAGCAGCGGATGCAGATAGGTGACGGGCTCCTGTCCGTTGCGGCGCCGAATGTAGGGATGGACCGAACCACCCTGAATCGGACCGGGACGAATCAACGCAATCTCGACGACAAGGTCATAGAACGTGCGGGGCCGCAGCCGAGGCAGTGTGCTCATCTGCGCCCTCGACTCGACCTGAAACACACCAACCGAATCAGCAGCACACAACATGTCGTAGACCGCGTCTTCCTGGCCGAGGGCAGCCAAGTCGATTTTGGTCTCGTGATGCTCAGCGACCATGTCGACGCAGTAGTGCAGCGCCGACAACATGCCGAGCCCGAGCAGATCGAACTTCACGAGCCCGGCCGCGGCACAGTCGTCTTTGTCCCACTGCAACACGGTGCGATCAGCCATACGACCCCACTCGACAGGGCACACCTCGATCACCGGCCGATCACACATCACCATGCCGCCCGAATGGATGCCGAGATGGCGAGGCAGATGCTCGAACTGCGCTGCCAGATCGACCACCTCATCGGGCAGCTCGGGCGTTTCGCCGGCTCGCCGAGGTTCTGGAGCCGGGGTACTCGTGGGGCCAACCACCGCGGGAGGAACCGCAGGATTGTTGAACGATTCTCCACCAACGCTGGTTGGCACATTGACTCGGCCGGGGCCACGCACTGACGAAGAATCGACCTGGTGTTTCAGGCTCGACCATCGATCGATGGTCTTCGAGAAGGCGTCTTGTTGCCCTGGCGCAAAACCAAGCGCTTTCGCCGCATCTCGTACCGCCGACCGAGATCGATACGTGATGACGTTGGCCACCTGAGCAGCGTGACGTCGACCATGCCGCTCATACACATACTGGATGGCCTCTTCTCGTCGATCGGATTCGATGTCGAGATCGATGTCGGGTGGGCCGTCACGCTCGGGGGCCAAGAACCGCTCAAACAAGAGCCCCAGCGACACCGCATCGGCCTTGGTGACCCCGAGCACGTAGCAGACCGCCGAGTTCGCAGCCGACCCTCGGCCCTGGCACAAGATGTCGGCCTTGCGGCAAAACTCGACGATGTCCCACACCACCAGGAAGTAGCCGGGGAACCCCAGCGCTTCGATCAGGTCGAGCTCATGATCGAGCTGTTTCCATGCTCCCGGCACCCACTCGGCATCCCGGGTTCCGTACCGATGCACGCCAGCCTCTTCGACCAAGTGTCGCAGGTAGGCCATCTCCGACATCGGCGCGCCGGCTGCGTCGTTGGGATCGGGAGGACAGGGAAACGGCGGCAGGTTGGGAGCAACAAGCGACAGATCAAACGCACACTCGAGACCAAGCGCCGCCGCCCGCTCAACAACACCCGGGTAGCGAGCAAACCGACGGGCTTGCTCATCACCCGATCGCAGATGGGCCAACCCTGCCGCCGGCAACCAACCCTCGATCTCATCAAGAGACCGCCGCGACCTCACCGCCGCCATCGCCGCCGCCAGCTTGCGATCAGATGGAGCCGCATAGTGCACGTTGTTGGTAGCGATGATGTCGACACCCGTGTTGGCCGCCAAGGCCACCATCGCATCGTTACGAACACTGTCGACGGGAAAGCCGTGATCCCACAGCTCGACAAACACGTTGTGCTGACCAAATCGATCGATCAACCCTCGCAACTCTCGCTCCGCAGCCGCCGGCCCCTCCCGCTCGAGTGCCCGAGGCACCGCTCCTTTCCGACACCCGGTGAGCACCACGAGATGATCGACCTCATCAGGTCGAAGCCAACGCTCGACATCGCCCATCGATGCCCGAGGCGCACCCTTCTCCCCCGCCAACTGCGACTCACTGATCACTCGGGCCAGCGCTGCGTACCCGGCTGGGTCACGAGCCAGCATGAGGAGGTGACCACCATCGGGGTCAGCCTGGCCCGGAGTGATGTCGAGCTTGTCGAGAGTGAGCTCAGCCCCGAACACCGTCGGCAGCCCAACCTCGCGAGCGGCCTCGGCGAATCGGACAACGCCGTAGAACCCGTCGTGATCGGTGATCGCCAGGGCTTCGAGGCCGAGTCGTGCTGCTTCTTCTGCCAACTGCTCGGGATGCGATGCTCCATCGAGAAAGCTGAAGCACGAATGACAGTGCAGCTCGGCGTAGGGCGTCGCAGATGTTCCCCGCACCAGCGCTGGGGCCTCATACGCCGAGCGCTTGTTTGACCAGGCTGGGCTGTCGCCACCATCAGCCCCCTCGGGCCGATCCGGAGCACGGCTTCGATCAGACGCGGTTCTATCAGGCGCGTTTCTATCAGAGAGAGTTGCTTCGAGATCCCGCCATGGGACTGGAGGGTTTCCCCACGCCATCCCGTCAGACTATCGAACACTTGTTCGATCGTCGAGGGCGGGTTTGCCCAGAAGCTACGAAGACGGCTCGGTTGGCGGCGGTCCGAGCGACTCGATCACCGGGCCAGCGATGTTGGCCAGCCCAGCCAGTGCGGCAAACACGGTCTCAGTCTGTTTCTCACTGTCGTCGAGACGGGCCATCACCTCGATACCGAGAAAGAGCGCCGACAACAGATACGCCAGCTCCTTCGCCGGCACGAACTGGGCAAAGGGCTGATCGGCAAGGATGCGCCGAATCGCTCCTTCGAGAAGGTCGTTCCAAGGATCGAGCGTTTCCAACACCCGAGGCCCGAAGTCGCTCGACGCCGACCAACCAGCAACGATGGCCGAGAGCGCTGCGTGGTCAGGATCATCAGGGCTGGCATGAAGCTCACGCCCGATCTGCACGAGTTCGGGCAACGTTTCGACAGCAGCCAGCCGATCACCCACCCGACTGAGCCGGCGATCGTGAGCCCGCTGCAGCGCAGCCAACAGACAGCCCTCGACTGAATCGAAGTGGTAGAAGACAAGCGCCTGGTTGAAATCACCCGTTCTCGCTATTGCCCGAGCGCTGGCACCAACAAGACCCTCGCTCTGCACCGTTGCCAGGGCAGCGTCGAGGATCTTGTCTTTGGTTTCTTGGCCAGACTTCGATGGCTTGCGAGCAGTTGCCACCTGCTCAGTCTGGCCCGCCGGAGACCAAATCGGTTGCCTCAACGAGCTCCACCCACCGAACACGAACCATCAACGCAGTCGGGAGCAACCACGGGTGGGCCAAGCACGGCCGAGATCACGCCCCGGCCGCTCGACACACCGTGGAACATGTGTTTCGCCATCGAACGAAGTCCTCGCAGCTGCAAGCTTCGGGCGAGACGACGGTGGTCACGCAGGGCCCACAAACACGTGACGAACGCATCGGGCCCGACCCAGAGGTGGCCGTTGTCGCCAACGACCACCAACTCGTCACCCACCGGAACGTCATCACCGAGCCATTCGGCCACGAGCGGATTGCTTGCCGCCGCAAACTCGATGGGGACGAGCTGCGCCTGCCCCGCCAGCCACTGGCAGCAGCGCTGGCAGAAGGCGCACCGGTCGTCGAACACGACGATGATCGAGGTTGGAGCCGACATCGCTGCCCGCCTCAACCGGCCGGGTTCGGGGTGAACGTGATGCCGGGAGGCGCCGGCGGCTGCATCCTCGACTCCGGGGCTGGCGGGTCCACCGTTGATCGCGGCGCCGGCGGCAACATGCCCTTGCGGTCGCGGTAGGTGCGAATCCGCCAGAACACAAACATGTTGAGCAGGTGGATGACACCGAGGCTCAGCAGGAGGGTGCCGAAGCGAGCGACGAGATCGTTGAACGCCGTCGCCAGTAGTGCGTTCGGCGTGATCTTGTAGAGCAACAGGGCGTAACCCAGATTGAGCAGGTAGAAGCCAACTACCAGCAGATGGTTCACGGCCCCCGCAATGCCATCGTCTTCGAACACATCCCTGAGGAAGATCTCACCGTTTCGGTAGAGGGTCCGAGCGAGCCACACCACAAGGGCGATGGCGACAGCGGCATAGAAGACATAGAAACCGATTGCTGTCTGATCGGTGATTGCTTGGGCGACGAGCTCTTCGTTGTTCATCTTGGTTCTCCTTGGTCAACGCTGACCTTTGTGAGAGCAACCGAACGATTTAAGCGATTGCTCAATT
>CALJSB010000080.1 GCA_937976305.1 uncultured Acidimicrobiales bacterium | reverse complement strand
AGGTCATCAGACCAGCTTCGCCCAGGTGGTGGCCGGCACGTTGGGCGTACCGATGGAGGCGATCACGGTCGAGTTCGGCGACTCTGACGTGGCGGCCGGGGGCTCTGGTTCTCACGCCGATCGTTCGATGCGTTTGGGCGGGACGATTCTGGTGCGAGCGTGCGAGGACATTCTCGAGCAACGCCGCAAGCGGGCCGCTGAGGGTCGTGACTCGGTGCCTACCGAGGAGCCGCTCACCGCAACGGCTGAGATCTCAGAGCGGCTGCACGCCCACCCCAATGGCGTGGCCGCTTGCGAGGTCGAGATCGATCCGGACACCGGCGCTCTGGCGTTGACGGGGTACGTGAGCGTTGACGACGTCGGGCGAGCCATCAACCCGATGATCGTCGAGGGTCAGCTCCACGGCGGGAGCGTCCAGGGCATCGGCGAGGCTGTGCTCGAAGAGGTGGTCTACGACCCAGATACCGGTCAGCTCCTCACCGGTTCGTTTCTCGACTACGGACTCCCCAGCACTGCAGAAACGCCGAGCCTCGAAAGCCGTGTCGAGGAACACCCGGCCACGAGCAATCCGCTTGGCGTGAAGGGCGCAGGCGAGGCCGGCATTACCCCGGCCGGGGCAGCGGTTGTGAGCGCTGCGGTCGATGCGCTGCGAGCGTTCGGCGTCAACCACCTCGACACTCCCCTGTCCCCGGAGCGAATCTGGACTGCAATCCACCAGCGGTGACGCGCCAACTAGCGTGCGTCCATGGACACAGGCTTGATGCTCGGGTTTGAAGATTCGATCGGAACGATCACCGAGCTGGCACGACAGGGTGAGGCTGCGGGCTGCGCCACGATGTACACCGTCGAGGCGGGCCGCAACGCCGTTACGTGTGCCGCAGCAGTGATCGCAGCGACTGAGCGGGTGCGAGTCGGCACCTACATCGTCAACGCCTACGCCCGCAGTCCATGGCTGGCAGGTATCGCGGCCAGGGATCTCGACGAGATGAGCGGTGGCCGCTTCGTGCTGGGCGTTGGCACCGGCAACCCGTTGTTCAACAAGCTCTACATGGGTGAAGACTCATCCAAGCCAATGGCCAAGATGCGCGATTACATCGAGGTACTGCGAGCCGTCGTTGCTGGTCGAGCCGGCGAGCGGGTTCGCCACGAGGGAGATGAACACAGCATTCGCTGGCGAGCCACCTGGGACCCGACTCGTCCCTCGATCCCGGTGTACTTGTCTGCTTCTGGCCCCAACATGGTTCGGCTTGCCGGCGAAGTATCCGACGGCGTTGGTGTCGGCATCATGTCGTCGACCACCTTCATGCGCGACATCGTGCGGCCAAACGCTACGGCGGCCGCCGAGGCTGCAGGCCGAGATCCGGAGACATTGGACTTCCCGATGGGCGCACTGTTGAGCGTGAACGACGATGTCGAGAAAGCACGCGACGCCATCGCCGCCCGCATCTGTGGACTGTTTCATCCGGTGCCGCATCCGTACTACGACTCACAACTTCGCCAGCTCGGCCACGACGACTTTGTTGAACAGGCCTATGAGCTGATTCCCGCTGGACGAATGCGGGAAGCCATGGACCTGGTTCCCGACGAGGTCATCGACACCATGACTATCACCGGCACTCCAGCCGAGTGCGCTCGCCGAATCGCCGAATACGAGGGGCTCGCCGACGAGATCGTGTTTGGGCGCGTACCTCAGCCGGAAGAGCCCAAGGGCGTGGCGGCGTTCGAGCCTGTGTTCGAGTTGGCTTCAATCGTGGGCTAACGATTCCGATCTTCACCTGCCAAGGGAGAGCCGAGCCTTCGCATCCTCAGGGGATTCGGCGTTTCTGCCACGCAGCACCGCTTCTTTGCGTTCGAGCTTGACCGGCACACCCTGATTGGCGCCGTCCGGAAGCATGTCTGGCTCATACAACGCGATCTTCTGTTTGCTCGCGATTCGGCCGCCGTCCATGTCGAGACCGCGAGCGTTTGTGCCCTTCTCGGGGAGGATGGTGCGTCCCTCCTTGAACTCGAGATCCCACCACCACTTCTTGATGGCGTTGATCGAGCCGTTCTCGACCTTGTCGTCGAGCTCGGCAATGAACTTCCGGGCAAACGGCAGCTTGATGGCGGCCCACAGGAACATTCGTTCAGAGAGCACACCTTCGATGTTGTACGGGCATGTCTTCATGCACCGCCCGCATGCTGACCCCTTCTGATTTCCCAGTCGATACTTCGTGCACTTCTCGACGTCGGGCTTCCACATCTCGTAGCCGTTGAACATGATCTTGTCGCCGAAGGAAATGGCCCCACATGGGCACTCCCGAGCGCACTTGGTGCATTTGTCGCAGAAGTCCTGGAGGCCGAAGTCGATCTGTTTGTCCGGCGTCAGTGGCATGTCGGTGGTGAGCACAACTGACTTGAAGCGAGGTCCGACGAACGGATTCAAGACGAGCTCACCGATGCGGCTGAGTTCACCAAGGCCGGCCTCGAGCACGAGGGGGATGTGGAGCACTTCGGAGTCTCGATTGGAGTGACTTCGAGCGCTATGACCGAGCGACCGAAGGTGTTCGCCCATGATTCCGGCAATCTGGGCCCCTCGCATGTAGGCCCGCATCGATTGGGCGCCAGACACCCAGTCGTCGCCGCTTGCACCTTCCATGGTCTCGTAGCCCTGGTCGAGCAGAATCACCACGGCGTACTTGTGATACGGCGTGATCTCCTCGCCCATCTTGTTGTGCGAATACCAGGCGTAGTCGGGCACTTCACACACGCCGACCATGTCGCCGCCGAGATGATGGGCAAACGCCTTCAGCGCCATGGCGTTGTGATCGGGATCGCTGGTGCCGGGTGCGATCTCATCAGCGACCGGCCCATCTTGGTGGGGTACAAGCTCATCGAGAAGCTGGATGTATGACTGGGCCTGGGGTGTCTTGTAGGCGAACACCTTGACGTCGGCTTGGAACTTCGGACCCATGTCGCCGTGCGCCGCCCGGGGGAAGCCGCCTCCTCGAACGGGCACCCGCTTCACTTCATCGGCAACGATGAGCGTCGTCGGTTCGTCGACCCGCCTGATTCGTTCCATTGGGTAGCGACCCATGTGCAGCGGGCGATGGTCACCGTTCAGACGCCCGATCCCGGCCCGGGTTCCGTTCCGGCCCACCAACCAGTTCGGCGATCGGGTTGAGCGCAATGCATCAGCCACACCACGCCGAGCGAGCGGACCATCTGGCGCCACCTCCAGAGCGGTCGTGACCACCGCGATCGCGAACCCGCCGGCGAGGAACGGAGCTCGAACCGCTCCGCCACGCATCTCGACAAGGCCACACTGGAGCGCCACCTGGGTGAGATCAACATCGGTTGCGGTGGGCGTGTGGGCTGTGGCCTCAAAACCGAGGCGACGAATGTATCCCGCAGTGATCACCGCAAGTTCGGCGGCTCGCAGGTCGGCATTGGTTTGCCGTGTGCCGTCGATCCATTCGTCCCCTGGTTGGTTGTGTCCAACCGTTCGGGTGTGGGCAACGAGGGCGACCACGGCGTGTGCATGGTCTGGGATGGGTTCTGTGAGCCACGCATTCCTCGGCACCAGGCCGCACCCGGCCATGTCGGCATCAAGAAAGTAGAGCCCCGACTTCAGATTGCTGGCTCGTTCTTGGAGGTCGTCTGGGATCGGAGCGAGTTCGCTGACATCACCGGTTCGTTGCTGATCGTGCAGCGCTCGGTAGCGGGAGTAGGCATGGCCAGCACCCAATGGCCCTTCTGTCCGATCCTCGAACGGAGAGACGCCACGGCCCCTCAGGGGCTCGGCGTTTGGTGCGAGCCGTGGCAGTGTCTCGAGAGGGTATGGCCCAAGGTGCACGGGCCTCTTCCTATGCGAGAACAACTTCATCGCTTGTCCTCGGCTTGACTCCTGATCGGTTCGATCTTCGGAAGGTCGCCGTTGCCAACGGGTGTTGTGAAGAGATCGTCGGCCACGATGAGCTCGCCTTCGTAGCCGGCACCCCGCACCTCATCGACGAACAGCTGGCGTTCAGCTTCTGTGACGGGGCTTGGAATGAGATGCGTGAGCACGAGGGTGGGCACGCCGAGGGCTGCTGCCTGAGCGCCGATGAGTTTGGTGTCGGCGTGATAGTCGGTGACGAACTGGCGATGCTGGGGCAGTCCGACAAAGAACGAGAAGCGCATCGCTTCGTAGACAAGGACGTCGACGCCATCAGCAAGTTCTGCCACCTCGTCGCACACACGAGTGTCGCCCGTGATCGCTACCGACCCGTCCGGCGTGTCGACTCGATAGCCCACTGCGTTTTGGACTGGTTCATGGCGGACCTGTCCCGCCCACACGACGACGTCACCCTGTTGCCACACCTGAGTTGGGTGATCGGGCAACTCGAAGGCGTGAACATCAACGCCCGGGCGCGACTGTCGGCCCGTATGGGCTGCACGCACGTCGATGTCGGCTTCCCACCCATCGAGCACCCCGGCGACGAAGTCCGCTGCGGGGCCGGCCGCAGCAACAACGGGCAGCGGAGCAGACGTGTCGGCCCGATCCATCACCCATTTTGTGAGGACGACGTCTGCGAGCCCAACTACGTGATCGCTGTGGTGATGAGTAATGAAGACCGCTGTGAGATCGGGTACCCAAACGTCGGCGGCCGCCAGTTGCTGGACTGTCGAACGCCCGGTGTCGAACTGCAGAGTTACCAACTCGCCCGCGTCATCGACATAGCGGACGAGAGCACCGGGACCAGCTCGGTGGGCGTCAGGAATCGGGCAGCCCGTTCCCGTGATCGTCAGTGAGGTAGCCATAGCTAGTGCGACAGGCGGAAGAGCAGTGGCGTGCGAGGAAAGTCAGCGAGCTTCATACGGCATGGATAGCCCGGATGTGGCGTTGCGGCGAGCGACCCGCGTTCAGTTTCTCTGAACGTTGAGCCTCACCGGATCAGCGAGCGGAGCATCCGCACGTCCTCATAGCGAGTGGGAACGTCATCTCTCAGCACGGCCGAACGTTGATCACGCAACCGTTCGAGCGAGACGATCAGCGCATCGAGCGGTGATCCACTCGCCGTGATGCGCTCCTTGTGCTGGTCCTCGATCACCGCTGTTGGCACCGTGATGAACCGTCGCACAATCTCGTCGTGATGGTGTCGAGCACCTTCGCCCAACACGTCAATCACCTCGAGGAACGCTGCTGCGTTCTTCTGGAACCAGGGCTGATCGGCCGCGTCGAAGTTGTGCACGAAGCCGTCGAGCAGGTTTGGACTGCGCAATGACTCTTCGAGGCGCTTGCGCTCAGACGGAATCAGAAAGGGCAACTTCTCGGTGACAATCTGGGCGTAGTGCGGATCGTTCATCGAGCACAGACCCAAGATCGTGTCGATCTCATTGAAAGCCGCGAAGTCACCAGCGTTGTTGCCGCGAAACAGCGTGCGCCCGATCTGGCATGGCTTGAGGTAGGGACGCACCCGGAAGAAGAACTCGTCGACATCGAGACTGTCGTTCAGTTCGCGGTTCAGATCGACGCCTCGACGGAGCGCAGCGGAGGCCTCGATCAGCAGGTCGTGGGTGACCGGGTGTGAAACGCCGAGGGGCACGGCCCGCACGAGGGCATCTGCGGCCTGCATGTAGGCGTACACCGAGCGGGTGTTGTAGTCGGTGAACAGCCGCTCGGAATCACCGGAGGTAAACGTTCGATACCGACCGTTGACTGCAAGGTTGTGCGTCTGGTTGTGAGCGGTCAGAAAGCGGGGTGCAACACCAATCGAAGCCCCGAGTTGGATGGCGGCCTGCGCTGCGATCGGAGACTCTTCGTTCGGCGCTCCATCGGTGCGCTCGATCTCATGGCGGCGAACCGCCGAGATGAACATACCTACATCGCCCAACAGGGAGAATCGGTCGTCGAAGTCGCCACCGGTGAGATCGTGGTTGCTGAGTTGCCCGATCAGTTCCTCGCCAGAACGCAGCAGTTCGGCCTGGAGCTCCCGGCCGGGCTGGGTCGAGTTGCGATCGTCGCTTTCCCAGTAGAGGTCTTCGAGCGACGAGTTGATCTCGACAAATCGGCCTCGGATCCAGCCGCCTAGCGCGGTGCGCGTAGCCGATGGCCACTGAGCAGTAGTCATTCGCATACCAACGTCTGAGGCGTCAATCTGCGCCTCGAGCCTCGGCGACGAGCGCCTTGAGCTCATCGAGATGATTGTCGTGGACTTGGCGCGGCGTTGCCCCGTGCTTGATGCCAACCGCTGCGGCGGCGGCGGTGGCGATGGCGTGCTGCGCCCCGTTGCCCATGAATTTGCAGACCGAGCCCGCAACGTGGGTGACGCTGATGTGCTTGCCCGCCATCATCAGGTTCGGCACGTGGGCTGAGTAGAGGCAACGAAACGGGATGTCGAACGGTTCCTCGTCGCGGGTGTCCCACGTCCAGTCCTTCAGCCGGAAGTCGTAGTCTTCGTGAATGGGGTGGTGCAGACAGAAGGCACCAGAGTTCTTCACAACCGCGTCGGGAAACTCCACGTGGTCGACGATGTCGTTCTGCGTCAGCACGTGGTCGCCGATGTAGCGACGAAACTCCCCCTGCCCGGCAACGTGGCCCACCCAGTCGAACTCGAGGTTGGCCCACGACTCGGGTTCCATTGACTTCACGTTCGACATCGTTCCGTACACGGCTCGCAGCAGGTGGTCTCGAATGTGTTCGCCCTCGGTGTAGGGGTCACACCATTGGCCGTACTCCCAGAAGTGGGTGAGGCGCCGTGTCAGATTGGC
>CALJSB010000079.1 GCA_937976305.1 uncultured Acidimicrobiales bacterium | reverse complement strand
ACGTTCTGGAACGTACGGGCGATGCCCGCCGCCGTCACCTGGTTTGGGTCATAGCCAAGGATCGAGTTGCCCTCGAAGCGGATGTCGCCAGACGTTGGTGTGACCATCCCCGAGATCATGTTGAAGAAGGTGGTCTTGCCGGCACCGTTTGGGCCGATGACGCTGACGATCTCGCCCTCGTCGACATGAAAGTCGAGATCCTTGAGTGCGTGCAGACCGCCGAAGGTGACGCTGAGCTTTTCGATTTCGAGCAGCCGGGTCATGCGGGGGCACCTCCGGTTGTCGTTTCACCATCGGTGGCAGCATCAACGGCCTCAGCCGAATCATCATCGTCAGTGTCGATTTCGCCCTTGAGCCAGGCGTCCTGGAGGAACTCGTCTTGGTGCAACTCTCGGGTGCGACGAGCGTTCGGGATGAGACCCTCTGGACGCTTGAGCATCATCCACACGAGCAAGGCGCCATAGATCAGGAGCTTGAAGTTGGAGAACTCTTGCAGGAGCCCCGGTTGTTTCGGTCCGCCCAACACACCGATGAGCACGACAGCACCGGCGATGACACCCGCGATGTTGCCCATGCCGCCAACGATCACCACAACGAGGATGATCACCGAGACAAGAATCAAGAAGCTCGTCGGGAAGATCGAGCCGACCTTGGCCGACAGAATTGCTCCACCGAACGAGGCCAGCACCGCGCCAACCACAAAGGCCGCCAGTTTGATGTTGACGGTGTTGATGCCCATGGCTTCAGCCACAGACTCGTCTTCACGAACCGCCATCCACGCTCGACCCAGTCGGGACCCCTCGAGACGCCACGACACATAGATCGCCAGCAGCACAAAGAACAGGGTGAGGTAATACACCGATCTGGGATCCGTGCCCTTGACTTCAAAGAGGCCAAAGTCGGCTGGCGGGATGTTGGTGATGCCCTGCGCTCCACCGAACCAACCCTTGAGCCAGTCAGAAAGCACGAGCAATCGAATGATCTCGCCGAAACCAAGGGTCACGATCGCCAGGTAGTCACCACGCATTCTGATCACCGGCGCACCGATGAGCAGGCCGGCAAGCACGGCAAAGAAAATGGTGACGATCAGCGCAAGCCACCACGGCAACTCAGGTGCGAAGCGCGGGGAGTTGGGCGACGTCAGAATGGCGACTGTGTAGCCACCGACGGCGAAGAAGGCGACGTAACCGAGGTCGAGAATACCCGCGAGACCGACCACGATGTTGAGGCCGAGGGCCAGCAGTAGGAAGATGCCGACGTTGGCCAGCAGCTCGTTCGTGATCTTTCCGGTGAAGATCGGAATGATGATGAGCGCAGCCAGACCAGCGAGCCAAATGACCATGTTGGCGTTCTTGCGCTGCGGAGCCTCCATGGCGTCGAGACGGGCTGAGATACCGATCGACTTGCTCGCACCGAACAGTCCGTATGCGGCACCGGCGATGCCCAACACGACGGTGCTGACGACGGTGAGCCCGCCCCGTTGGGCGTAGAAGAAGTCGGTCAAAAAGCCGAGGCCGAAGCCCTCGAGCAGATCGTCGAGGAACGACTCGAAGATCGACACGAAGAGGATCGTGCCAACAACGATCGCAACCGTCTTGGCGATGCGCGGCGGCATGAGGTGAATCGATGCGCCGATGGCACCCATCACTGCTCCGATCACAAGCCATGCCACGATGCCAAAGCCGAGGCCTCGATCAAAGCCGATCGCAGCGAGCAGCTCAGGGCTCCAATTGACCAGCGGGTCACGGATGTCGAACGAGTTGATCAGAATGCCCAGCAATGACATGCCGCCGCCGGTGAGCGCACCGATGACGGTGCCTCGGGCAACGTCGGCGACTCCCTGCTCAGCCCGAGCCATGCCTTCGAGCACCACCTGTTTGGTGGTGGTGTAGCCGAGCACAATGGGCAGCCAAAGAACGGCCACGTAGCCAAGGCTGAGACGACCGGAAATCACCGGACGGGGATCGAGACCAACCAACATGCCGGTGAGGGCAATAAAGGCAATCGAACCGGCACCGATCGCGCCCCATTTGGCGATGTCGGCCCAATCCTGGTTGGCGATGCTGCGGGGCGGCATCACATCGGTCGAGATGTTGCCGGCTCCTCCGGGAGCTACTGCGGTCATGCTCGATCCTCCGACGAAAGCCGCTCACCAAAGAGCCCGGTGGGTTTCACGAGCAACACCAGGATGAGCAGGACGAACACAACGGCGTCACGTAGCTGCGACACACCTTCGACCCCGAGTGGTTCAAGGATCATGATCGGAGCAAGAGCCTCAGCACCACCGAGTGAAACACCGCCAGCCATTGCCCCACCGAGGTTACCGATGCCACCGACAACAGCTGCGGTGAAGGCCTTGATGCCCGGGAGAAAACCGGTCGTCGCGATGACGCTTCGGAAGAGGATCCCCCACAGAATCCCGGCCACGCCGGCCATGGCGCCGCCAACGGCAAAGGTCGTGACGATCGTGCGATTGACGTTGATGCCCATGAGGGCAGCGATCTCTTTGTCCTCGGCAACGGCGCGCATTGCCTTGCCCGTCTTCGTCCGTTCGACGAAGTACCACAGGCCAGCCATCGACAGGGCGGCAACGACGATCACCACAATCTTGGTGCCCTCGATACCGAATTCGAGTGCGTGACCCTGGCCGAACGGGAAGCGCTTCTGCAGCAGCCATTCGGGGAACGTCGGGTAGCCCTTGGCCCCGGGGCCGAAGAGCACGATCACGGCGTTCTGGATGAAGAACGACACGCCGATCGAGGTGATGAGCGGAATGAGTCGTGGGCTACCACGCAGCGGACGGTACGCCACCCGTTCAACGACGATCGCCGTGATCGTCGAGATGAAGACGGCCAACACGACGACGAAGAGAATGGACGGAATGAAGGCGTTGCCTTCCATGTAGCCGGCTTCGGCCAGCTTGTTGGTGGCGATGAATCCGGAGAATGCACCGACCATGAACACCTCGCCGTGGGCGAAGTTGATGAACCCGAGCACGCCGTAGACCATCGAGTATCCGAGGGCGATGAGCCCGTACATGGCACCCTGGGCGAGCCCAGTGACCAGCAGGCCCTTGAACTGGTCGCCGGTCAACCGGCGGGCCTCGGGGTTGGCCCACTCAGCAAACGGATTGGTCGGACTGATCTGCTGGGCAACGAATGCCAGGAAACCGACGCTGAACAACCCGATCAGCAGGATCCGCAGAAGGGTCAGGAACCGGTCGACGTTGGTCCTGCCCTGTTTCGACTTTCTGACCGCTGCGGTCACGCGTTTGAACTCCCCACAATTCGAGCCCTCGACGAGGGCATGACGCTTCCTCTGTGAACCAAACGGGAAGCCCCATCCCGACTGAAGAACTCAGTCGGGACGGGGCCGTCGCCGTCTAGTGCGTTGCCTTGCTTCGCTCGACTACGGAGCGAATTCGAAGACCACGTTGGACTTCGATGCTTCGATGTCGTCTGCGCTTTCGTGCAGGATCACCGTGATCTTGCCCGAGCCGCAGTCGCCAAAGTCGTCACAGCTGATGGTGCCGATGATGCCTTCGAAGCCGGAAACACTGTCGAGGAACTCGCGAACGCCGGCCCGGTCGATGATGAGGTTGTCACCATCTACGACTGACGCAGCGTCGATGGCGTCGAGCAGCAGCGTGGTGGCGTCGTAGGAGTGACCCCAGAACGCAGCGCTTGGCGGCTGGCCTTCTTGGGCTTCGTAGGCCGCGAGGAACTCGTCAGCCGAGACACCCGTGGCTTGGTTGACGTTTGAGCCGAAGCGAACGTCAGGGCCAGAGAAGTGCATGCCCTCTGACTGAGCGAGCTCGAGGTATGAGTCGGTCAGCAGACCGTCAGCAGCGAGCAGCACCGTGTCTTCGAGACCAGAAACACCAGGAGCCTGATCAGCGATGAAGTCACCGGCTGGCTGGAAGATCGGGAAGAACAGGGCCTCGGGGGCGCCTGCGGCGACCTCGGTGAGGACCGGCACCATGTCGGTGTCTTCCTTAGCGACGCCGGTGAATCCGACGATCTCGCCACCGAGTTCTTCGAAGGCGTCTCGGAAGGCGCCAGCAAGACCCTCGGTGTATGGGTCACCGTCGTGAATCGCTGCGGCGGTGGTGAGTCCGAGGTCGTTGAACACGAACTGCGCCATGGCCCGACCCTGGAAGAGGTCGTTGTGAGCCGTGCGGTAGTAGCCCTCGTTGTAGTTCTCACCAGCGGTACCGGCGAGGTCGGAGGTCAGTGCCGGCGAGGTGTTCGACGCCGAGATCATGACCATGCCAGCCTCAGAGATGAGCGGGGCAGCAGCGGTGGCTGCACCCGAGCATGAGGTGCCGATCACGCCGACAACCTGCTCATCAGCAACGATGGTTTGAGCCGCAGCCTGACCACCGTCAGCCGAACAGGTGTCGTCGAGACGAGCACCTACTTCAACGTCGAAGCCATGGATCTGGCCATAGTCGGCCACGGCAAGCTCGGTCGCAATGGCGTTCGGCAGACCGAGGAAGGCCACATCGCCGGTAATCGCTTCGAGCGAACGGATCTGGATTGCGGCGCCAGCTTCAACGGTGACAGTGCCGAGCGAACCGTCGCCCAGGTGCTCACCGTCTTCCATGGCGTCGTCTTCCATGGCGTCGTCGTCGCCGCCATCGCCGCTGCTTTCGCTGCCGCTATCACTACCGGCATCGTCGCCTCCATCGTCGCTTCCGCATGCAGCGGCGACGAGTGAGAAGGCAAACAAAATGCTCAACAGTGCAAACAACTTGTTGTTGCGTCTCATGTATCTCTCCCCTTCGGACTCCGCCGCAATGCGGCAAAAGCCTGTTTCGAATGATCGCCGGGACACTAGCGCGTCATCGATGAGGTCTGACGGGCGGAACCCCTTCCATTGCGACGATCGTCACACGACGAAATGAAGGGTGCGGCCAGAAAACAGCTCAAAAAGCGGCGACTGCGGGTTGAACGCGACGCGGTTGTTTCAGAAACTGCAACAGAGTGTTCTTGTTCTGACGATGCCATGATGCGGTTCCATCACGCAAATGACGCAAATGGCGAACGGGCGATGTGTAGGCCTGCGCCACTGGCCTTCAGCGGCGTTCCGTACGGGCTTGGCGAACCAGATCTTGCTTCAAGTCCCACAACTCGGGCGTGAGAGAGACGTGGTAGCGGTGCGGGTTGACGAGTCGGCGAACGCCAGGGTCGAGACGTTCAACATCCTCAGCTCGCCGGTCCCGAGCCTGTTCGAGATCGAACGGATCGATCACGCGAGCACCGTCTCGTCGCACATCCACCAACAACGACTCGACCTCAGAGACGCCTTCTGCCGGGAGATATCGACGGGTGTTTGGCTCAATCGGATGACGAAGGTCGAGCTCATCAGACAGCGGAGCGCCATGCGGTGTAAGGAGATCTGCAGTGGACCGACCACGCCGGTCATAGATCCGGTAGACGTCCTTATTACCTGGGTTCGGTGTCTTCGCTGGCGTCTCAGAGATCTTGATCGCCGGTTGCCACTCCCCCGCTTGGTCGAGGGCGACGAGCTTGTAGACGCCGTCGAGATAGGGATGCCCTTCCGACGACGTGAGCTTCGATCCAACCCCCATAGCGAGACGACGAATGAGCGCCGTCGGATCGAGGCCATAGCGCGGCGCCTCTTGATCAATTTGGGAGAGGATCTGAAAGATCAGAAGCTCATCGAGCGAGCTGGAGAGAACGATCGAGGCATCGTTGAAGCCCGCTTCGTTGAGCAACAGAGCAGCCTGAATCGACAAGTAGGCAAGGTCGCCAGAATCAAGCCGGATGCCCACCGGTTCGTGTCCCTTCGTCCGAAGCTCCTCGAACACTCGAATGGCATTGGGAACACCGCTGCCGAGCGTGTCGATGGTGTCGACCAACAACAGACACGAGTCGGGATAGAGCTCGGCGTAGGCCCGGAACGCCGCCAGTTCACCCTCGCCGAGAGCCATGAACGCCTGCACCATCGAGTGAGCGTGGGTGCCCACAGGGTTCAGACCCATCACTGCAGACACCCCGACGTTCGACGAGCCGACCGCACCCCCAATGAGGGAGGCGCGGGTCGCGGCATTGGCGCCGAATTCCGCAGATCGCCGCAAACCGAACTCGAGCACCGGGCGGCCTCGCGAGGCTTCGACAACCCGTGACGCCTTGGTCGCAATCAGGGTTTGAAAGTTGAGTTGGTTGAGCAGCGCTGTTTCGATCAGCTGAGCGATGGCCAGCGGGCCCTCAACAATCGTGAGGGGTGCGTTGGGATGCACCACCCGGCCTTCCGGCACAGCGCGAACGGTCAGCGACTCAAACGAGCCGTTCTCGCCAAGCCAATCGCAGAAGGGATCGGAGAAAACCCGGTTGCCGTTTGCATCAAGCTGGGATCGCAATGGGGCAAGCGTTTGTGCATCAAACGTTGCGGCTTCCATCCAGTCGAGAAACCAATCGAGGCCGGCCGCCACGCAGTATCCAGCCTGATGGCTCCCGTAGTCCGGGTAGCTGCGAAAGAAGTGCTCGAACTGGGCGGGACGCTCGTGAAGATCTCGATCGAAGTACAGCTGCGCCATGGTGAGCTGGTACTGGTCGGTGAACAGAATGCCGTCGGCCAGCGAACGGGCTGGGACGGGTCGAGAGCCAGAGTCATCGTGTGCCATCGAGGCCTAGTGTTGCACCGATGAATGCCGAGACCGCCGAATTGACCCGCCAGGGTTTGATCGTTGTCGACATGCAGAACGACTTTGCCGACCCAGACGGTTCGCTCTTCGTTGAAGGCGGGGACACCATCGTCACCAACGTCAACGACCTGATCGCAACCACGCAGGCGTCCGGCGGCTTCGTTGCCTATACCCAGGACTGGCACCCACCGTCGACACCGCACTTCGTCGACGACGGTGGGGTGTGGCCGGTGCACTGCGTGCGCGACACCTGGGGTGCGGACCTGCATCCCGACCTCGCGATCGTCGGTCCCATTGTTCGCAAGGGAACGGGCGGTGAAGACGGCTATTCAGGGTTCACGATGCAAGACCCGGTGACCAGCGAGAAGAAGCCAACCGAACTCGACGATCTCCTCCGAGCGGAGGGCGTTGGCCCCGTCACGATCGTGGGCCTGGCCTTCGACGTGTGCGTCAAGGCAACTGCGCTCGACGCGGTCGCCAACGGCTATCAGGTGCGGGTGGTCCAAGAGGCAAGCGCCTCGGTCAACCTCGACGAGGGTGACGACGAGCGCGCTGCGGCCGAACTCGTTGCCGCTGGCGTCGAACTCGTCTGACCCAGCGACCTGTCGACAGTCCCCGGTCGTTCAACTACGACAGGAATCGTTGCTCGACGGCGTCTTCGAACGAGGTGGAATCACGAAGCTGCTGCCACTCAGCGATCTCGGCATCGGACGGCATTCGATCTTCGAACAACAGGGTCAACGCCACGAACTCTGACCGGGCACCGGCAACGAGCTTGGCTTCGACGCCATCGCTGAAGAAGCTGAGCACGGTCCCGGGGGTCACCGGGTCGTTCGGGTCGGCGAGCCGGTCGAGCCAGTACTGTTTTCCAGCGGGGTCGGGATCGCGACCAAACATGTCGCGGTAGATCTGATCGAGCAGCGCCTCGAAGTCTTTGTCGCCGAACCGAGCCTCGAACTCTTCGCTCGTGGCAAAGAACTGTGAGATGTCTGCGATGTTCCACTCGTTCGCCTCTTTCTCGATCCAGAACTGGTAGCCGTCTGCATCGGGAAGGCGAAGGAACGTTGCGTAGTACAGCCGATCGATGCCAGCAGCGACCGAGTCGGGACCAACCAGAGGTTCAAGCGCCCCAGCCACGCCATTGGCATTGACCTCTGCTCTGAAGGCGGCAAGGTCGTCAGCTGTTGGCTCCGTGCCGCCAAGTGTTGTCAAGACGTCAGCGGCGAAGGCGCTGAAGCTCGGGTAGGCGTCATCGAGCCCGGGGTCGAGCTCGGTGTCGCCGTTGCGGATGGCGTCTGCGGCAACATCGACACTCGGCGTTGGGTTGATGTTGGCGCCGTTCGGCTTTTCGATCTCGAAGTGAAGGTGCGGGCAGGTTCCTTCTGCGTTGCCCGAATCACCGAGGAAGGCCACGATCTCGCCAGCTTCGACAGTGGCACCACGCTCGATGCCGGGGGCGAAGGCATGTTCGAAGGCGTTTGCTCCGTCGTCGGTTCCTGGCGTGTCGTTGTTGATGTGGATGTAGTGGTACTTCCAGCCGTCGGCATCAGTGAGCGTCAGGTTGTTGCCCCGCGAACCGTGCCGCATCCAGGTGACCTCTGCGTCAGCTGCAGCAACGAGCGGTGTCATCTTTGGGCCGCAGATGTCGACACCGAGATGGGAACGTCCGCCCGAACGCGGGGCTCCATAGGTATCGGACCACGGGTCGACATTGTCGAGGTGGTCGGCGGCGATCGGGAACGTGATCGCTCGGACCTCGGCCGCCTCGGCGCCAGTGGTCATCGCCGTCAGACCAACGACGACGGCTAGCGCACCGAGCAGCGCGGCGTAGACGATCGACAACGCTCGACCAACACGTCGAGCCGTCGACCGAAGGTTGAGACCACCGGGGGGAACTGAAAGAGCAAAACCGTGCACGTGAACTACTCGTCCTTTGGTGAGGGAGACCGAAGGGCCATGACGGGTCTCGTCACCGTATCGTTACTCTTTCGTCATATTCAACTCGTGCTCGGTCCTGCCACGATCGTCCTGTGGGTTCTGCGGTGAGTGGCCCTTCAGATGGTCCTGTGGGATGCGGGTGCGGGAGCGCTAGCATCTAACGGCTCCGAGCCCTGTCATGGGCGAAACGTTTCTCAGTGAGGTCCCACTCATGTCGATGGTCTGCCAAGTCACCGGCCGCAAGCCGAGTTTCGGCAACAGCATCTCCCACTCGCACCGAGTCACCAAGCGTCGTTGGAATCCCAATATCCAGAACCAGCGGTTCTGGCTTCCATCAGAGAAGCGCTGGATCAAGTTGAACGTCAGTGCCAAGGGCATCAAGACAATCAACAAGAAGGGCATCGAGTCCGTCGTTGCCGACATGCGTCGCCGAGGAGTAAAGGTCTGATGGCTAAGGCAGGCGAGAAGCGCCCAATCATCAAGCTCCGGTCAACGGCCGGCACCGGGTACACCTACGTCACCCGCAAGAACAAGACCAACACGCGTGAGCGGGTCGAGCTCAAGAAGTACGACCCCGTCGTGCGCAAGCACGTCATCTTCAAAGAAGAGCGCTAGCTCCCCCTCGCTCTGCAGTCGCCGGTTGGTCGGCGGCTCTGCACACCATTCAGTCGCAAACCATCGAGTCGTCTTCAGCGCGCTCGGTCGCACTACGGTACGAGACGATGTCCGCCCAACGAGACGGCCGCATCAAGCGGCGCCTCATCACGATCCCCCGTACGTTCGTCAGCTTGGCGCTGCTGATCCTGTTACTTCCGGTCATCGTCGTGGCCGGCGTCCTGTTCGACGTCATCACCGGGCGCTTCGCCTTGCCGACGGTTCGCCTCGCCCTGTTCGGCCTCGTCTACCTCATCCACGAGGTCGTTGGAATCGTCGGCGCTCTTGGGCTGCTGCTCCGCGGTAGTTTTCGCGAACCCCGAGATCACCTGCGGCTCCGCAAACGCCAGGGATGGCTGCTGACCTCGCTGCTGCGGTGGGGCCAGCGACTGCTTGCTGTTGATCTCGACCTGCCCGACCCGTCAACCGCCCCCAAAGGGAACACGATCGTGCTGAGTCGACACGCCAGCATGGTGGACGCCGTGTTGCCCGGCCACATCTTCATCGAGCAGCTCAATCGCTCTGTTCACTACGTCATCAAGAACGAACTGCTGAACTCGCCGATCTTCGATATCTACGGGCTGGCCCTCGAGAACCACTTCGTGGCTCGGAGCAGTGACAAGACCACTGAAGACGTCACGGCCATTGAGCAGCTGGCTGCCGAGGCACGGCCCGACTCTGCCGTCGTGATCTTTCCTGAGGGCACGTATGCCTCGAAGAAGAACCGCGATCGGATCGCCGCATCACTCAAGCGAAAGGGCGAGACCGTCGCGCTTGCGTTGGCCGAAGAGCTGACCAACCTGCTGCCGCCAAAGCCGGCCGGCACGCTGGCGTTGTTACGTCACCAGCCGGACGCGACTGTGCTGATCGTCGGCCATGTCGGCCTCGAAGGCGTCTCTGAGTTCAGCGGCTTGCGCTCACATCTGCCCAGCCGAGAGCCGATCGTCGTTCGCTGGTGGCAACACGCCGTTTCCGATCTGCCACCCGATGACGAAGGTCGAGCGGCCTGGCTCCAGGATCAATGGAAGCGGCTCGACCGCTGGGTCGCTGAGCAGCTTGCCGAGCGAGACAATCTGCGCTGATTCAGCCCACCGAGAAACCTTGACGGTGGACGGCGTCAGTCCGCACGGACCACGGGCAGTGGTGACAGACTGCAACCATGTTTTCTTCAGACGATCGACGCGAGCGCACACGATGACCGAACGCCTCGACCATCTTCACTTGCTGCGGGTCGAGCTCACTCGACTCGGCGCCGTCGACGTCGATCATCTGGCCCATCCGATTCCCCACGTCGAGGACTGGACCGTCGGGACCGTGGTCGGTCACACCGGCTGGATCACCCGCTTCGCCGCCCTCGTGCTCGAGTCCGACCCCGACAATCCACCAAGTCGATCGGCGGTTCCCGAACCCCCGCCGGGCACCGAGGTGCTGGAGTGGTTCGCTCAAGGGCAACAGCAATTGTTGAACACCATCGAAGCGACCGACCCCGACAAAATCGTCACGAGCTTCATTGGCCCACAACCGGCTGCATGGTGGACGCGGCGTCTGTCCCACGAGGCTTCGATGCATCGTTGGGATGCCTACTCAGCCACAGGGAGCCCTGAGCCAATCGACGCCCGGCTTTCGCGCGATGGCGTCGACGAAGTGCTTGACGTGTTCGCGCCCCATCGGCTCGACTTTGAAGCGCTGGCCGGAAACGGCGAAACCATCCACCTGCACGCCACCGATATCGATGACGGCGAGTGGATGGTCACGCTCAACCCTGAAAATATTGCATGGTCTCGGGGCCACGAGAAGGGCGACGTTGCCGCCCGAGGACCAGTCGCTGATCTCTTGCTGATGCTTTGGAGTCGTCTCCCACCGAGTCGACTCGAGGTTTTTGGTGAGGCCGGACTGCTCGATCGTTGGCAACAAGCAGCCACGTTCTAGCAGTACCGCCCCAGCGGTGGGGCAAGCGACCGGGGGGTGATCGCTAGGCCCGAACGACCGGCAGGAGCGGCTCGTCAGGAACGTCGTAGCTGGTGTCCCAGCGTCCGAGGCGATCTTTCCAGTCACTTGCCGAACTCACTGAATCGGCGTATGCAGCCTGACGCTTGGCGACTCGACCAGCCGGAGCTTCTTCTTCGCTGCCGTCATACTGGGCTTCGATGCCGAGCTTGAGATTACGCAGCGCTTCGGAACGAAGCTGGGAAATACGAGACTCGGTGACGTCCAGGAACTCGGCGAGTTCTTGGGAGGTACGGCTTTCAAGGAAGTAGCCGACCACCACGATCCGCTGACGTTCCGGGAGGAGTTTCACCGCGTCGCGCAGATAGTTGTGCAGTTCACGGGTCTCGAGCTCTTCGGAAGGCTCGACAGCCGAGCGGTCGGTGAGCACGTCAACCAGGGTGAGATCTTCTTCGCCGTCGTCGCCGGTCTCGTGATCGAGGGCAAGAACGACGGAGCGGAACAGACGGTCTTGCAGGCGAGCGAGCTCGTCGACACCAACACCCATCTCTTGTGCCATCTCGGCAACCGTGGGGACACGACCGAGCTCGGATGCAAGCTGCTGCTCGGTGGCCTCGAGGCGGCGAGCAAGCAAGCGAACCGAGCGGGGGGCCCAGTCGGCGGCACGCACGGCATCGAGAATCGAACCACGAATGCGCTGGGCGGCGAAGCGCTCAAACGGAACACCGCGGGACTCGTCATAGCGGCGGGAAGCTTCGACCAGGCCGAGAGCGCCGGCTCGTGCCAGCTCTTCACGATCAACGTGCCGGGGGAAGTGCACGGCTACCTGAAACACGACGTGCTTCACGAGCGGAAGATGAGCTTCAATGCGCTCGTTGATTTCGTTGCTTGTCTGAGGACCCATTGGGTTCGCCCTTCGTTGTTTCTCCATCACAACAAAGGGTTTCGGCACAACAAGGGTCAAACCTTGAGCGAAAATCTCAAAAACTTTGGTTGTCCTTAGAATCGACCACTCTTTGTGGCAACTTGAGAAGTTTTCTCACCCAAGGTGGCTGATTCCGCTGAGGGACTGGTGATTTCCCCAGTTTTTTCCACAGGCTTGTGGATGGCATCACGTTGAGAGATCGTCTTCACACCGCGCGTGGCAGTCCGGATGAGACGCCTTCAAAGATGGCGGCTTGCACACCACGCGTGTGCAGCTCACGCAACATTGGTCGGGGATCCGCCAGCTCGCTCAAACCAAAAGAGCCGATGGGCATACCACCACCGGCCACCTCAAGCGCGCACACCGCAGCAGTCGTACCGCCAGCAACCGACGGATGGTGCATGACACCAAAGATGACGGTTTGCACCTGTGCATCCCTGCGGCCTCGCACCTCAACTCGCACGGCACCCGGGCCGCCATCTGCGTGGGGAAAGCGCAGCATCGGCAGTCGACCGGTGAGCCGATCACGCCGATTGGCGGTGACTCGAGCCGAAATTCTCTTGGCATTCGGAAACGCTCGCTGGAGCAAGACGGGGCTTGGCAACGCAGCGCGGTAGGAGTCCCTGGCTCCAATCGCTCCGGGAAACCATGCGAGGTCTCGATCAGATCCGCCGCGACGCTCGATCCATTCCCCTTCACTCCACACCAGACTCGGCTTCTTCAGGGCTCGATGGTGCTGACGGGCGCACGCCGGGCCACCGGTGCCGGCCTTCGCCACCGCGATCTCGTCGATCTCATCGAGACGGTTGGCCGCATGTCGGGCCAAAAGGCACGTAAGGCCCGGCGCGAATCCGACCCCGGCGATGACGGAGCGGCCGTGCGACCGCGCGAGCTGATCGAGTACGAGCAGGTCGTCCACGTCTTCGGGTGCATCGCTGATCGATACAACGCTGGTCCCGCCTCTGATGAGCGCCTCCGCAAGGGTTCCGTGGGTGCGGGCTGGGGTCGCCAAGACCACAACATCCGTCTGTTCGGTGAACGGGCGAAGATCGACTGCTTGGCCGCTGAGGCCGGCCGGAGTTGCTACCGACCCACAAGCGTCCGCCACGAGTTCGAGGCGCTTCGCGTCGGTATCGCCCAAGACGAGATGGTCGACACCTTGGCGCAGCTGTCGAGCCGTATGCGACCCGGTCGCACCGACACCGATGACACCAATACGGGTCAACGGAGATCGACTTCGTCGACCTCTCGCCAGCCCCCAGTTTGAGGCGGCACTCCACCTGTTCCGCGTAGACGGAAGAAGGCGGCCATGAGTCCAGCCATCGACAGGGCACCAGCGACTCGTCGAACCAATCCGAGCATGCTCGAAGCGTACTGTGCCGCACTTGGTTCGGGCTGGGCAGAGAAAAGCCCCGGCAGTCAATGACGCCGGGGCTGCCTCGCTGTGGGGCTAACAAGAGTTGAACTTGTGACCTCACCCTTATCAGGGGTGCGCTCTAACCAACTGAGCTATAGCCCCGAGGAACCGCAAACGCTAGCGGCTCAGAGAATCGTCGGCTACTTGGATTTGGTCGGAACTCGAACGGTCTCTTCCTCGATGACCGTGATGCGAATTCCGCCGATCAGGTCGGAGATGAGGTTGAAAACCACCGTCAGCAGCACGACCATCACCGAAGAGGCCAGCGTGAGCATGCCGGCGATGATGACCGCTGACCGGAACACGACGTCGCCGTTGATTTCGAAGCTCTCGTAGTCACCGAGCTCGGTGATGAAGTTCTCTATGTTCTCGAGCGTTCCGGATGCAAGCGCAGCGTTCCAAACGAGGACGCTGGCCAACAACATCGCCGCAAAGAAGCAGAGATGGAAGAGCACGGAGAAGGTGAGCACCGACCAGGGATCCACGTGACGCACCACGCGACGGGCCTTGCGAGCCCTCACCTGCTTGCGTCGGCGAGGGCGGCGTTTGCGAACCTCTTGAGGTGTCGCAACAACTGCGCCGTTGTCGACCTTGGCTGATGGAACCCCGATGGGTGGAGCGGCATCGGCCTCGACGACCGGCGTTTCGAGATCGAGAAGCGGAGCGTCGACCGGATCAACGAGTGCTGTCGGCACGTCGCTCTCAACATCGGCGTCAACATCGAGGTCGGCATCGCTCGTCAGATCGATGAGACCTAGCGGGGTGCCAGTGCCTTCGGCGAGGTCGTCGTCGGGATCATCGTCGAGTGCGTGATCGAACAGCTCGGGTCCGTCGGCATCGATGTCGAGATCAGCGTCGGTGTCAAGGTCGACATCAGTGTCGAGATCGACATCGGTCTCAAGATCGGCATCAGTGTCGAGTGCGTTGTCGTCGGCCTCGACCTCAATCTCATCGAGGTCAGCATCAATGTCGAGCTCTGTGTCGGCGTCGAGCTCAGCCTCGAGATCAGCATCATCCGCTTCGTCTGGCTCGAGATCACGATCGGACGCAACATCGTCAGCCTCGACCTCATCGAGGTCAGCATCAATGTCGAGATCGGACTCGCTCTCTGCATCGAGCTCTGCGTCGGTGTCGAGCTCTGTGTCGGCGTCCGCCACGTCAGCATCAAGGTCGTCCTCGACATCGGCTGGATCGAGGTCGGCTTCGGTGTCCGTTTCGCTCTCGATGTCGGTGTCGACGTCACTCTCGGCACCAGCGTCGGCATCAGGGTCAGAATCAGCAAAGGCTGACGCGACGTCTTCGATCTCGGAGTCGGGATCGTCCGCGTCGAGGCTGTCTGGCGCTTCGGACTCGGCTTTGCCCTTCTTGCCACGTCGATCAGTGAAGAACGATGCCAGTCCAAGACCCTTGGCGGCCGACGTCGTCTCGAGGCCTTCATCACCATCGAGATCAAGGTCCGCATCGGCAACGGCCAGGGAGTCGTCACCGACATCGTCGGTCAGCTCGAGATCACTGTCGATGTCGAAGGGAGCATCATCAACGGGACTGTCGTCGACGTCTGCTTCTGCATTGACGACGTCGTCAAGGGCCACCGCATCGTCTGCGTCGACATCAGTCAGGTCAGCGGCCGCAGCATCAACGTCATCGAAGTCAGATGCGTCAAACTCGATTTCGTCGGCGTCAAGATCAATGGTGTCGAGATCAACAACGTCTCCGTCAGCAACTGGCTGGAAGCCAAGCTCAGTGGCGAGATTCGAGGTGTCTTGATCGGTCGTTCCATCGCGGTCGTCGACATGCGTGCCGGCACCATTGGTCAGCGCGGAATCGGACTGGGCAAGATCAAGATCTGCAGAGTCAGCGACAACACCGTCGGTGTCTTCATCATCGACAACGACAACCTGATCCTCGACCGAAGGCTCGAAGCCGAGTGCCTGAACGAGATCGTCGTCAATTACCGCCGAGTCGTTCGACGAGAGATCTTCCGAGGGCATCGCATCAGTCTATGTCGCTCGAACGGTGAGAGCGGGTCACTCCCGAGGATCAAGGGCGAGTCGACGTTCCGCATGAGCGGTCGCTCGCACCCCGTCGAAATCGACAACCACAACAACCTCGTTTGAGCCGGGCTCATAGCTCACCAACTCGGCACCATTCAGCGCGGCAAACCGGACCGCAGCACCGCGACCATCAGCAACCCCAGCGAGGGCAGAGGCGTCGGCTGCGCTTTGCGCTCGAGCTCGCCGAGTTGCGCGATCGGCAACCCCAACAATGATCGCGACAGCCACCAGAAGAAAAACCAACGACAGCGCAACGAGCGGCAAGACGGCCCCTCGCTCATGGTCCGCTCCAGCAGGTCCGCGACGAATATTCGGCACAACGACATCTCCCACGTAGGCCGCCTCACAGCAGCCGCACAACTCTTGTGGGGGAAGATCCGGGGGAAGCGTCAGCTCCTGCGAAATCAGGAGTCGCTTGAGGCGTCGCCTGGCTCGCTGTCGTTGTCATCACCCTCGGAAACCGGAGCCGCTGGGTCGCCGGATGGATCTGGGTCGCCGTCGCTCAGGTCGATCTCGTCGACATCACCTTCTTCGGCTTCAACGACCAATCGCCGAGCAACAGCCGCAACCTGATCGCCATCTGACATGTTCATGGCCTTCACTCCGGTCGCGTCTCGACCCTGCTGTGAGATAGCAGCGACTTGCGTCCGGATGACCACACCATTGGTCGAGATGAGGAAGATCTCGTCGGCCTCATAGGCGAACATCGCCCCGACCACTTGGCCCTTTTTCTCGTTGACCTTGACGCATCGCACGCCCAACCCGGCCCGGCCTTTCGGCGTGAACAGCGCAGGATCAGTGCGCTTGCCAAAGCCTTCGTCGGTCACGATCAGGAGTTCGGTGTCGGGCTTCACCACATCCATCGACACGAGCTCGTCGCCTTGACGGAACTTCATGCCCCGAACACCTGCCGCCGTGCGGCCCATCGCTCGCACCTGATCTTCGGCGAATCGCAGTGCTTGGCCCTTGCGGGAAATCATGAAGATGTCGTGGACGCCGTTTGTCGGGACCACTGAAACCAACTCGTCGCCATCGTTGAGCTTGATCGCGATGAGGCCAGCCTTGAGCGACGAGTCATAGGCCGTGAACAGCGTCTTCTTGACCCGACCCTTGCGCGTTGCGAAGAACAAGAACCGATTGGTTTCGTAGTCGCGAGTGTCGATGATGGCCTGGATCGTCTCCTCTGGCTGGAGCGGCAGGAGGTTGACCAGCGCCATCCCCCGAGACGTTCGACTCGTCACCGGAATCTCGTGGGCCTTGATTCGGTAGACCTTGCCTCGGTTCGAGAAGAACAGCAGGTATGCGTGAGCCGTCGTGTGCAACAAATGATTGACGATGTCGTCATCGTCGTCTTTGAGCTTGGCGCCCGTGACCCCGCGACCACCGCGGCCTTGGGTTCTGAACTCCTCAGCCGAGACCGACTTGATGTAGCCAGTGGCTGACACCGTGACAACAAGATCTTCATCGTCGATGAGATCTTCGATGTCGAGTTCGCCGGGGTCTGGCACCAGCTGAGTGATGCGATCTTCGCCGAAGTCTTCCCTGATGGCGGCGAGCTCGTCTTTGATGACCTGGTCCCGCACCCTCGGATCGGCCAGGATCGCCTCGAGCCCCGCGATCTCTTCTTGCTTCTGGGTGAGCTCCTCGGTGAGGTTCACCGTTGCCAGCCGCGTGAGCTGGCCGAGGTTCATGGCCAGGATCGCCTCGGCCTGATCGGATGAGAACTCGAACGGTTCGGACTCGAGCGCCGTACGGGCCGCCGGGCGATCTTCACTGGCTCGGATCGTGGCGATGATCTCGTCGAGCACATCACGGGCTCGGATGAGGCCTTCCAGAATGTGAGCTCGGTAGTTGGCCTTCCGCAAACGCTCAGTGGTGCGGCGATTGATGACATCGCGCTGATGCTCTGCGTAGGCCACGAGCGCCTCACGCAAATTGAGCGTGCGAGGAACCTCATCAACCAGCGCCACCATGTTGACGCTGAACGTGGTCTGCATCGGCGTGTACTTGTAGAGGTTGTTGAGCACCACGAGGCCAGTTGCGTCGCGCTTCAGATCGAAGACCAAGCGCAGCTTGCCTTTGGCCGACTCGTTCCGGATCTCACGAATGCCGGTGAGATCGCCACGCTCGACGAGCTCGGCCGTCTTGCGGGCAATCTGTTCGACAGACACCTGGTAGGGAACTTCGGTGACGACGATTTGGTCGCTGGTGGCACCTTCGACGATTTCGGCAACCGCCCGCATACGAATCGAGCCACGACCCGTGTGATAGGCGTCGCGGATACCGACCCGGCCGAGAATCTGTGCCTTCGTCGGGAAGTCAGGACCCTTCACAAACTCCATCAGGTCATCGACGGTGGCATCTTCGTTGTCGAGCAGGTGCACGACAGCGTCGATGACTTCGTTGAGATTGTGGGGCGGAATGTTTGTGGCCATTCCGACTGCGATTCCCTGGCTGCCGTTGACCAACAGGTTCGGGAAGCGGCTCGGCAACACAATCGGTTCGTTGTGTTTGCCGTCGAAGTTGTCGCGGAAGTCGACGGTGTCTTCGTCGATGTCGGCCAGCATCTGCATGGCCAGGGGCGTGAGCCGACACTCGGTGTAGCGATACGCAGCAGGAGGATCGTCTGGAGAGCCAAAGTTGCCGTGCGGATCGATCAGCGTGTGCCGCAAGGAGAAGGTCTGACCCATGCGGACCATCGAGTCGTAGATCGCAGAGTCGCCGTGGGGGTGGTACTTGCCGATCACGTCACCAACGACCGTGGCGCACTTCACGTGGCTGCGATCGGGACGATGCCCAGCATCGAACATGCTCCACAAGATTCGGCGGTGCACCGGCTTCAGACCATCACGAGCATCGGGCAGCGCTCGACTGATGATGACCGACATGGCGTATTCGAGGAACGACTGTTCCATCTCCGCCTGGATCTCGATCGGCTCGATGCCATCTGGTGTCGGATCGTCGACGCCGTCGGTCGTATCGGGTGGTAGATCGCTCATCGCGTAGCCCGCCTAGATGTCGAGAAAACGAACGTCATCGGCGTTCGTTTGAATGAAGTTCTTACGTGATTCGACGTCGTCGCCCATCAGGACACTGAAAACTTCGTCGGCGATAGCGGCCTGATCGACCGTGACCTGCAGCAGGGTTCGACTCTCCGGATCCATCGTGGTCTCCCACAATTCGTCGGCGTCCATCTCGCCGAGACCCTTCAATCGCTGGAACTCTGCGTTGGGGTGTTCGGCCGCATATGCGTCGCGGGCCGGGTCGTCTTTCAGATAGATCTTCGACTTCCCGACTTCGGTGGAGAACAGCGGCGGCTGGGCGATGTAGATGTAGCCAGCCTCGACGAGTGGGCGCATCTGGCGGAAGAAGAACGTCAAGAGCAGCGTACGAATATGACTGCCATCGACGTCGGCGTCTGCCAGCAGGATCACCTTGTGGTAGCGAGCCTTCTCGATCTCGAATCCCTCGCCGTCAACCAGATCTTCTTCGTCTTCGGGCGCTTCGCCAAGTCCGGCACCGATGGCCTGGATGAGCGACACCACTTCGGTGTTCTTGAGCATCCGGTCGGGGCGAGCACGCTCGACGTTGAGGATCTTGCCCCGGATGGGGAGGATGGCCATCGTGCGGGGATCGCGGGCTTCCTTCGCCGAACCACCAGCGGAGTTGCCCTCGACGATGTAGAGCTCTGACTCTTCAGGGTCCTTGCTCTGGCAGTCGGCAAGCTTGCCCGGCAGGCCGGCGCCGTCAAGCGCAGACTTGCGACGAATTGTCTGGCGGGCGGTGGTCGCTGCGATGCGGGCCTTGGCCGCCATGATGGCTTTGTTGACCATCGACCGAGCTTCGCGGGGGTGTTCTTCAAACCACTCACGGAGCTTCTCGTTCGTAGCCTTTTCGACCAGCGACCGAACCGAAACGTTGCCCAGCTTCGACTTGGTCTGACCCTCGAACTGAGGCTCTTGAATCCGAACCGAGATGACGGCGGTCAGGCCCTCGCGAATGTCTTCGCCCTGGAGGTTGTCTTCCTTCTCTTTGAGATAGTCGCGCTCACGGGCGTAGTTGTTGACCGTGCGTGTGAGGGCCGAGCGGAAGCCCTGCTCGTGCATGCCACCTTCGAGCGTGCTGATGCCGTTGGCGAAGGAGTGGATGCCGTCGGCCTGGTAGCCGGTATTCCAGGCAAAGGCGATCTCGACCTCTTCGGTTTCGTCCTTCTCCTCGAACCAGCCTGGCTCCGCGAACAGCGGCTCTTTGGTGGCGTTGAGATGGCCAACGAAATCGCGAATGCCGCCGTCGTACTTGTGAACGATCGGCTCCGAGGCTGGATCGGTCTGGTCGATGAGCTGCAGCTCGAGGCCGGCGTTGAGGAAGGCCATGATCTGGAACCGGTCGGCGAGCGTCTGGGCCCGAAAGTCGGTCCCCTCTTTGAAGATCGTCGGATCAGGCCAGAAGCGGACCGTTGTGCCAGTGAC
Source organism: uncultured Acidimicrobiales bacterium (assembly GCA_937976305.1). Classification (GTDB taxonomy): domain Bacteria; phylum Actinomycetota; class Acidimicrobiia; order Acidimicrobiales; family SZUA-35; genus CALEWY01. The sequence continues at coordinate 24,145 of CALJSB010000079.1, read as the reverse complement.
CGGCTCACCATCGTCGCCCTTTGGCGCGTCGCCAATGGCTTTGAGCTTCTGATCGGGCTGACCACCATCGATGAAGGACATCGAGTGGCGCCGGCCCTTGCGATCGATGTCGACTTCGACGCGGGTCGACAGTGCGTTGACGACGGAAATGCCGACGCCGTGCAGCCCGCCGGACACCTTGTAGCCACCGTCGCCAAACTTGCCGCCGGCGTGCAGGACAGTGAGCACGACCTCGGCGGCGGTGAGATCTTCGTACTTGGGGTGAGGATCGACCGGGATGCCTCGCCCGTCGTCACGCACCTCGATGCCGCCATCAGCGAGCATCGTGACGATGATGCGCGAGCAGTGACCGGCCATTGCTTCGTCGACGGAGTTGTCGACCACCTCCCAGACGAGGTGGTGGAGGCCGGTGGGACCGGTCGAACCGATGTACATTCCCGGTCGTTTCCGGACGGCTTCGAGCCCCTCCAGAACCTGAATTTGTGACGCGCCGTATTCACCAGATTCGGGCTGCGAAGCAGTTGCTTCGGATGCCGGATTTGCCGCGTCTTTTGTGGATGTACCGTCGGGTTTTGAGTCCATGAGAGTTCGCAATCAGCGAAAGATAATTCTACCAGTGATACGGGCTCGTCCTTGGGAGGGTCGAACCGATGGAAGGCTTGCGTCAGTCCGCAACCTTCGCTCGGCAAATTGCCTGCTCAGGGAAGAATGCGGGTCGTGACCCGCTGGACGGCAAGACCGTCAAAAGCATCGCTGAACCGACGCTTGATCTGGGCGTCCATCCAGGTGATCTGCGACGCCCACGTGGCGTCGTCGCAGCCGATCACGAGGACGCCATCGATCAGTTCAATTGGCCGGGTCGGGCCATTGAGCCCTGGGCCGACGATCTCACCCCATCGACTGTTCAGATCGACGAGCGTTTGTACTGGCGGAGCCCCCATCTGCGACAAGAAGCGTTCGAGGGTGCTCTTGATGCGTTCGGGTTCAGTCAAGATCGTTCATCTTCACTACTTCGAGGCGATCTCCGCGATGTTCCAAGACCTGGTCCGGAACGGTATCGGGCGGCAGTCCCTGTGCGCTCGTGATCACGGTCTGGCCGGGCGGGAGCGAATTGAGGAGCGCTCGAGCCCGATCTGGATCAAGCTCGGACAGCACATCATCGAGTAGCAGCAGCGGCGACTCACCCAGTCGTTCCGCGAGCAGGCGGTGGCCGGCAAGGCGCAAAGCCAACGCCAACGTGCGCTGCTCGCCCTGTGAACATTCGGTGCGACTGTCGAAGCCATCGACGGTGACAACGATGTCGTCGCGGTGCGGGCCAACCGAGGTGGTGCCTCGGCGCTGGTCGTTTGCCCGGGAGTCTGCAACCGCCTCGGCCATGTGTTCGGTGTCCCACGAACGGTTGTAGAACGCAACAACGTCGACCTCGGTGTTGCTGAGTACCCGATACGACTCAGTTGCCAACGGCATGAGGTCGACCAGGAGATTCTCCCGCCGAATCGTCAGGTGCTCCCCTGCTGCTGCGAGCTTGTCATCCCATATGTCGAGCGTGAGCAGCGACGCTTCGTCACCCGAGCCCGACATCTGACGGAGCAGTGCATTTCGTTGCTTGAGGATCCGATCCAGATCCGACAACACCGCATCAGCTGGTGGGTCGAGCGCGACGATCAGATCATCGATGTACTCCCGCCGAACCGATGGGCCCTCTTTGACCAACGCAAGATCGTCGGGGCCGAACACCGTGACCCGCAGCGCGCCGAGAAGGTCGCGGGTGCGCTTCAGCGGCTGCCGGTTGACCTGAGCCCGAGTCCGACCCTTGGCCAACTCGAGCTCAATCAACACTTCGCGGTCGTCACGAATGCCGGTCGCTCGAACAATCGCTCGATCAGCACCTTTGCGAACCAGGCTGTCGGTCGGGGCCCTCCGGAACGACTTGAGTGTCGCGAGGAGCGCAAGTGACTCGAGCAGGTTCGACTTGCCCGCGCCGTTGGGGCCAAGCACGGCAGTGAAGCCCTCGTCGAGGTTGATCTCGAGCTGCTCGTAGTTTCTGAAGTCGGTGAGCCACACCGTGGCGAGTTTCATCGCAGCGCCACGCGGCCCTGACGGTTCCCCAGCGAAATCAGGAGACCCGGACGGGCATCAGCAGATACAAGAACTCGCTCACGCCAGCCATCCGGACCAGCGCCGGCTTCAGCTCGTCGATCGTCGAAAGCGTGATCTGTTCGCTCGACGTGACTTCGGCTCCCTCGAGCAAATACTGCGGATTGAACGCCACGGTCAACGGCGAACCTTCGTAGGTGCCCTCGACCGCTTCACGTGCGGTTCCAACGTCTTGGGTGACCGCAACGAGCTCGACACCGGCGTCAGACATCTCGAGCCGGACGGGGGTCGCTTCTCGTGCCAACAGCTTGACTCGTCGCAACGCATCGAGCAGCTCGGATCGCTCGACGGTCAACACGTTGGGGTGCTCGTCAGGAATGAGTCCTCGGTAGTTCGGGAACTCCCCTTCGATGAGGCGAGTGATGAGCCGCACCGGGCCGACCTCGAAGGACGCCTCGCGTTCACCGAGACGAAGCTGCACTTCGTCGCCTCCCCCAAGAATTCGATTGAGCTCGTTGAGTGCGCGAGATGGGATGAGCACCGACTGACCCTCGTCGAGGATCGAGGCACCGGGCACGTCCCGCATGGACAGCCGGTAGGAGTCGGTGGCGACAAGCCGAAGCCCACCAGCCTCGGCGGCAAAGAGCACGCCCGTAAGGATTGGTCGTGAATCGTCAGAACTCGCAGCGGGGATGACCTGCTTGAGAGCTTCGGCCAACATCTCAGATGCGAGCGAGACGGATTCTTCGGGCAAGCCAGCGATTTGTGGAAACTCATCACCAGCAATCAAACGAATACTGAAGTCGCTTCGACCGGCAGAAATGTTCAACTCATCGGCCTCAGCCGCAAGCGACACAGCGCCCGGCTCGAGTGCTCGCACGATGTCAGACGCGAGGCGAGCGGGAATGACCGCAACGCCGTCGCTCTCACCAGAGACCGTGACGGTCACATTGATGGTCAGATCGAGGTCGCTGCCAGTGAGGCTGAGCTGGTCACCGACCAACTCAGCTCGCACTCCAGACAGGCCGGGCAATCCGCCGCGGCCACTGACGGCTCGGCTCGCCGTGCCAAGTGCTTCAACCAATACATCTCGTTCGCAACGGAACTTCACCGCTGGTTCTCCCGGGTTGGAATGTTGTGACGGGTTCCTACAAGCGGGCTCAGTTCAGCCCGTCCGCAGGGTTGTCCGCAATGACCATCTTCTTGTTCTCTAATCAGATGGGAGTAGTAGTAAGCCCTGTGGATTGTGGACGAGCGGACATTCTGCCTGCTCAGACCACGTCTTGCTGTCCACGGCCCCGTGCGGATGATCCCCAAGCCGCGCTCACCACGTTGTGTCGCTTGGGGACAGCACCCTCGATTTCCACGAGTTGTCCCGCTACGACGCACAAACTTGCGCACAGTCATCGAGGCGCTACTCCCCCACCTGGGCAGTTCTGCGGACCGACTTTTCGAGTTCGATGACCTGGTCGTAGATGACGGTTCGCTCCTTCATGAGGGCGCCGATCTTGTCGCACGCATGCATCACGGTGGTGTGGTCTCGCCCGCCGAACTCACGAGCGATTGCGGGATAGCTGTGATCGGTCAGTTCACGGGCGACATACATCGCCACCTGTCGGGCGATGACGAGTGGGCGTCGTCGTGACTTGCCGGTGAGATCGCTGATCTCGAAAGCGAATTGTTCCGAGGTGGCCTCGAGGATCATTGACACGGTGATTGGGCGAGGTTGCCGCTCTGCGATGAAATCTCGCAGCAGACGTTCAGCAAGATCCCGGGTCATGGCCTGCGAATTCAGGTTCGCGTACGCCGTGACTTTGTTGAGAGCGCCCTCGAGTTCGCGAATGTTGCTCGTGATGTTCGACGCGATGAACTCCGAGACCTCGGTGGGCAGGAAGTACCCGTCGCGATCTGCCTTCTTGCTGAGAATCGCCATTCTCGTGTCGATGTCTGGAGGTTGGATGTCGGTGAGGAGACCCATCATGAAGCGGCTTCGCAGACGATCTTCCAGCCCGGGAATGGCATCTGGCGGTCGATCTGACGACAGCACGATCTGTTTGTTCATGCTGTACAGGTCGTTGAACGTGTGAAAGAGCTCTTCCTGGAGACCCTCTCGGCCGGCAATGAACTGAATGTCATCGATGAGGAGAACGTCGATCTGTCGATACCGACGCTTGAACTCATTCGGCTGGTTCTGTCGAATCGAGTCGACGAACTCATTGAGGAACGTTTCGGTCGAGACGTACTTGACCTTGTGGTTCTCGTAGACATCGTTGACGTAGTGCTCGATGGCCTTGAGCAAGTGTGTCTTGCCCAGTCCGGCGTCGCCGTAGATGAACAGCGGGTTGTAGGCGTCGCCCGGCTTTTCGGCCACGGCGAGAGCAGCGGCGTGGGCGAAACGGTTTGATCCGCCGATCACGAAGCTCTCAAAGGTGTACCGGTCGGAGAAGTCAACACCCGGTCCGGCAGTGCGGGTGACGGCGTCGTCGGTCGGCGCCGAACTCTCGGGAAATTCAACGGCGAGGTCGTCATGGCCGGTTACAAGACCGTCTGATGTAAGGCCGTCGGAGAGTTGGATTTGGTCGCTGTCGATGTCGATGACTGGGAAGAGCGTCGGGGCTGCGACGATCTCGAACTCGACGGCCACTTCACGGCCTGTTGCGTCCACCAACGCTTCTTCCACAAGAGGGCGGAACTTGCCGTCGAGCTTGTCGCGCACGATCGAGTGAGGAGCTGACAGCACCAGCGAATCGTCTGTGCCCCGCACCGGAGTGACCGAAGCGAACGTACTTTGCCAGACTCCCTCAGACACTTGGGCCTTGAGCAGGGCGAGGGCCTGGTTCCACATGTCTGTTGTTTGCGACGAGAGGTTCATCGGTCACCGGACAGGGTTGTTGTCGGGTGAGGCAACCCGGCGGTCTTGAGACGGCTATCAACTGGTTGGAGCTGCATTTCCACCGGTGGTCTTCCCGGGCGAGCTGGTGGCCCTACCCCTTGTCGTTGAGCGTGAAATCCGCCGTGTCTCACCCACACGTGGCCTCGTCTATCCCCACATTCCACAGCATTGTCCACAAACAGAGGATCGAACCACCCCACCTTGGGTGTGACAACCAGCGGTCTTCTCACGCCGCGAGGGCGAGGACGACGGTGAGTGTCACCGGGGGGAATGGTCCGCGATGCGGCTTGGCGAGCGGAATGTTTTGCGGGACAACGGAACCTAGCAGCGACTCTTGAGGGGCGCACCTCCGACTGTGGAAAAGGTCGCGACAGCCGCAAACATCCGCTTTCCTTGGCCCATGTAGCCACCCTGTCGGGCCATGTCGCCGTCTTCTCAGGCCATGTCGCCACCCTCTCAGGCCATGCGATCCCACGACGGCCCTCGCGGTCGGAACGCGCAATGCCTCTGGTCTGGTCGGGAGTCGCACGAGATTTGTTCACCCCGCTGCTAGTCTTGTGTCGCTGCCCTGGCCGCCGCTGACCGTCACGCCGTTGTGTGACCGTCATGCTCCGGACGGCCCCCAGCAAAACGTCAATCGGTATGTCTGCACCAGATCTGGCCTGCGCCCGCTGCGGCGATGGCCGAGCAGCCATTCTCTGCGAAGACGAAGACGAGGAACCACGACAATGTCGAAGCGCACATTTCAGCCCAACAATCGCAAGCGATCGATGAAGCACGGCTTTCGGGCCCGCAAGTCGACTCGAGGTGGCCGCGCCGTGCTGCGGTCGCGTCGCCTGAAGGGTCGCCACAAGCTGAGTGCTTGAGGGCAGTGCCTCCCACCCTCACCCCAGACAATCCCCCGCAACCCACGACCCGTAGCATCGTGGCCGCGCTGCGTGGCCCAGATCGAGTCGCCGTTGGCCGGCGATCGTCTCCCCTGCGGCTGACCTACGTCAGCTCTCACCGCGGAATCGCCATTCGTGACCATCGGTTGGTTTTTGCGATCGGGCGACATGTTGGCAACGCAGTGTGCAGAAATCGCTGTCGCAGACGGGTTCGAGCCGCTTTTCGCGAGGTGGCAACAACTCGCCGCGTACCAGAAGGGGCCTTCTTGATCCGCCCCACATCGGCGATTGCCGAGCTGCCGTACCGGACGGTCACCGCTGAACTCCTTCAACTCCTCGACCAGCTCGATTCCAGGCTGGCGCCGTCAGGGTCATCATGAACCCATCCGACATCAACGAACTCCACGAGGAACAGCAAGACGCTCAACCTCACGTTGAGCGTTCACTCTCCGCGCGATTCGTTCTACGCCTGCTGTCGCTCTACCAAGACACCGCCGTCATTCGTCGGCCGAGATGCCGCTACATTCCTACTTGTTCTCATTACGCCGCCGAGGCCGTCGAAGTACACGGAGTGACTCGCGGCAGTTGGCTTGCCATCCGCCGAATCAGCCGATGTCACCCCTTCGGCTCGTTCGGTTTCGACCCCGTTCCCGGATCGGAGTGATCCAAAATGCCATCCTTTGACGGCTTTTTCGAAGCAGTCGCCCTCCTGCTCGCATGGTTCTACGAGCTTCCCGTCGTCGGCGGAAGCTACGGAATAGCGATCATTCTTCTGACGCTCACCGTGATGGTGCTGCTGATGCCATTGACGCTGAAGGCGACGCGCTCGACCATCAAGATGCAACAGCTGCAACCCGAGATGAAGCGAGTCCAGAAGCAATACAAGGACGATCGAGAAGAGATGAACCGCCAGCTGATGGCGCTTTACTCCGAGCACGGCATCAACCCGGTGGGTGGCTGTGTCCCGATGTTGCTCCAGCTCCCGGTGTTTTTGGTGCTGTTTCGCGTGTTGCAGGGTCTCACGCGACGTGTCTCTGAGCGACCCTTCTTCGAGTCAGCGAATCAACTTCGCGACGGCGCGCCAGTCGCGGCCGACTCCTTCGACCCTCGTTATGTCACGACCGACAGCGAGATCTACCAGGATCTTTCCCAGACCAGCGAGATGACGTTTGGTCCGTTCGACCTCGCTGAGCAAGCCGGCGATCTCGTGCAGTCGGACTTCCTGCGTTCGATCCCCTATCTCATTCTCATCGCCTTCGTGGTTGGATCAAGCTATTTCCAGCAGAAGCAGGTTTCGGCTCGTCGGGGCAATGACAGCTCACCGATGAATCAACAGCAACAGATTCTGCTGCGTGTGTTGCCATTGATGACCGGTGTCTGGTCGTTCTTCTTCCCTGCCGGCCTCGTGGTGTACTGGGCGACGTCGAACCTCTTCCGCATCGGCCAGCAGTCCTACATCACTCGACAGATCTACGAGCGTGAGGGAGCGACCGAAAAGCTCGCCGAGGCTCGCAAGAAGGCTGAGCAAGAAGAGAAGAAGAACAAGAAAAAGGCAAACGCTTCGGGCAGCGACAAGAAGAACAGTGACAAGAAGAACAGTGACAGAGAGAACAGCGGTTCGAAGAAGGGCGACAGCGACACCACGGGCAATGGCGCCACGAGCAATGGGTCGAAGAACAACAAGAAGAAGACCGACAACGGTTCGAAGAATGGCGACGCCGATCGCGAACTGACCAAGGCCGAGAAGAACAACGAGGCCTGGAAGGCTCAGCGGCAGAAGGCCGCGAGCAAGAAGAAGCGATCATCGACCTCGGCTCAGCAGTCGAGTCGAGTCACGCCGAAGGGCACCGCTCCCAGTCGGTCAAAGAAGAAGAAGAAGTAGTCGCGTCGTTGACGCGCATGCGCAGGCCAAGTGGCCCGCCGCACAAGCCCGGGCAGACAGGGCTCGACAGAGCCGGCCGCACCGAAATGAAAGAGGGCCACGATGGAGTGGATTGAGACAACAGCAAAGACAATCGATGAAGCCAAGGATTTGGCTCTGGACAAGATCGGTGTCATCGCAGCCGAGGCAGAGTTCGAGGTGCTTGAAGAACCTCGACAGGGACTCTTCGGTCGCACGCGCGGCCAAGCACGTGTTCGTGCTCGAGTCGCGCCAAAAGCACCCCGAGCCAAGGAAGATCGTGGTCGCCGACGTCGGAAATCCGGCGGGGGAAACAAGAAGAGCGGTTCCACCGCCACTTCCTCTACCAGCACTGCCTCCACGAGTACTGCCTCCACGAGTACTGCCTCAGGCAGTGGCGCCGATGAACGCGACGGCGACAACAACGGCGCTGCTGCGCCGGGAGCGTCCGACAGGGGTCGATCAAGTGAAGGTGGCAACCGGAAGAACGGCGGCCGTCAGAACAACAAGAAGAAGTCGAATCGTGAGGGCTCGGGCGACCGGTCTCGGAGAGGCAACAACAACATGAAGTCAGATGCGCCAGAATCATCACTGCAAGAAGTCGAGGCGTGTGTCTCGGGATTCTTGACCGGCCTCACGACGGCGTTCGACCTCGACGCTGCAGTTGAGATCGATACGTCCAATGATGAGGTCTACGCTCAGATCCAAGGCAAGCATGGTCTGCTGCTTGGGCCGAAGGCTCGCACACTCGACGCCATCCAGGAACTCACTCGGATCACGGCACAGCGCACAGCACCGTCGTCGATCCGCATCAAGGTGGATGTCGGTGGATACCGCGAGCAACGCAGCGTTGCTCTCGCACAGTTTGCCGAGAAGGCTGCGGCCAAGGCAATCGATGAGCAGGTTGAAGTTGTCCTTGAGCCCATGTCGCCGCCGGACCGAAAGATCGTTCATGATGCACTGAATGACGTCGACGGTGTCTCAACGCGATCGGCCGGCGCTGATCCTCGTCGCCGAGTGATTGTTGTTCCAGACGAAGGTCCGGCCAGTTCGGACAACGATGCATCTGCTGACGACGATGCCGCAAACGACGATGCCGCAAACGACGGAGACAGCGCTGACTGACAGCGGACTCCACTCCGTTCTTGAACGGGCCCGGGCCGTGGGTTTCCTCGGCCCGGGCCCGTTGTCTGTTCACGTCGAACACGCAGCGGCATATGGAGATGCTTTGCCGACTGAGGTTCGAAGTGTTGTCGATATTGGTTCGGGCGGGGGAGTGCCGGGCTTGCCGATTGCGCTGAGCCGACCCGAGTTGTCGGTGACACTCCTCGACGCTGCCCAACGACGTACCGCCTTTCTTCTCTGGGCCCTCACCGAACTCGAGCTCGACGGTCGCGTCGCCACCCTCACCGGAAGAGCCGAGGTGATTGGACGGCAAGCGAGGTATCGCCGGACCTTCGACGCAGTCGTGAGTCGAGGGTTTGGGCCCCCGGCGTCAACCCTCGAGTGTGCCGCTGGCCTTGTTCGCACGGGTGGCGTCATTCTCGTTTCAGAACCACCCGATGGCCGGGATTGGCCAGATGATCCGATCGCCGAGCTCGGGTTGACTCGACGCCCCCACGCGGGGCCGATCGCGATCTTCGAAGCACGCGACGACCTCAGCGACAACTATCCGCGCTCCGCCAAGGTGATGAAGCGCGATCCACTCTTCGATCTCTGAGGCGTCCATATCGATCCGCAGCGGTGACTCGGTAGCGGCGAATCGACCAGCAGGATCAAACAGCACGTCGCGGAACAGCACGTCACGCACTGTTTCACGTGAAACAATTGGCGTGCCGCGAACTGGTGGCATGGGACCGTGGGGTTGGTTCGGACGTCGGCGACTGCTGGGCCGCTCTCAAACCTGGTCGCCCTCATCGTGAGTGATCTCGGCGAGCAGGATCGGGGTCAGGGCGTGGGGGCTCCTCCGTCGGGCCTTGGGGTGAAGGGGTTTGCTTGGAGATCTTTGTGGCTTCGCGTCACTGGGCGGGGTAAGTGGTCGGGTGCGTTCTAGGCTGTGGCATCGCCAGGACCCAGATGGCCCTGGACCCAGCCAGTGTCCCGACCCGCTCGCTCGCCCCTCAAAATGTTTCACGTGAAACATTTCGAGGAGGTCCTTGAAGTCAAGTTCCAGGCAGGACAAGATGAGCGTCAATCTTCAGGAGGATGGATGACTACCTCTGATCCATCAGATCTCTCGCGTTCGGAGCCTCCGACGCAGGTGCCACCGCCGTCGACAGATGACTCGGCCGATGGCGCAACTCGACCAGACGACGCGGTCGTTCCGGCTGCGAGTTCACCCGATGCACCGGCAAGCCGATCCGAGCAACAGCCTACTTCTGCCGGCGGCCAGCCTGGGCCAACAACCTCCAGCGGCGCCACCGGGGCAACGCCTGGCGCTGGGTCTGGCTCTTCGACCGTTGGCTCAGATGATCCTCCACCCACCGCGCCGCCGGCCACAACATCTCCTCGGCCCGAGAGAGCAGCGGAGCGAATGGAAAAGGCTGAACACCCGACGCAGGAGGCCGACCAATCGCAGCGAGAGCCGGAACGTCGGCCTGCTGGCCCCCGGATTGTGGCGCTCGCCAATCAAAAAGGCGGAGTCGGCAAGACGACCACCACGGTGAGTTTGGGTGCCGCAGCCGCAGAGCTCGGCCATCGAGTGTTGGTGGTCGACCTCGACCCGCAGGGCAACGCGAGCACGGGCCTTGGCATCAATCCTCGAAGTCTCGAGGCGTCGATGTACGACGTGCTGCTTCATGACGTGCCAATTGATGACGCTATTGAGGCCGCGTCGGTCCGCAACCTTTTCGTGGCTCCGGCGAACCTCGATCTCGCCGGTGCGGAGATTGAGTTGGTTCCGGCATTCAGCCGAGAGATGCGATTGAAAAATGCGATCGCATCGGTCAGTGACGACTACGACCTCGTCCTCATTGACTGTCCACCATCGCTCGGACTGCTGACCGTCAACGCGTTCGCAGCTGCGAGCGAAGTGATGGTGCCCGTGCAGTGTGAGTACTACGCATTGGAAGGTCTGGGTCAGCTCCTCCGGAACGTCGACCTGGTCCAGCGCAACCTCAACTCGGCCTTGCGCCTCAGTGCGATTGTTCTTGTGATGTATGACGCTCGCACGAATCTTGCCCAGCAGGTGTCGTCCGAAGTCCGTGAGCACTTCGGTTCGGTGGTCTGCCGAACGGTCATTCCTCGAACTGTCCGTCTGTCGGAAGCGCCAAGCTTTGGGCAGCCCATCACAGTCTTTGATCCAACATCTCGTGGAGCGGTCGCTTATCGAGATCTAGCGAAGGAGTTTGCTGGTGAACCGGCGTAGTGGACTAGGAAAGGGACTTGGGTCGCTCATCCCAACCGACGCAAGTACCGACCAATCTGGTGATCTCCTCGAGATTCCGATTAGTGCAATTTCTGCCAACGAGTACCAGCCTCGAACCCGCTTCGAAGAAGAAGCGCTGGTCTCGTTGACTGATTCGATCAGAGCTCTCGGGGTATTGCAACCGATCCTCGTGCGTGAGGTGGGTCCGAGTCGTTACGAACTCATTGCCGGCGAGCGCAGATGGCGAGCGGCGCGTCGGGCGGGTTTGCCATCGATCCCCGCCGTTGTGCGCGAGGCCGATGACCGCCAGTCGCTCGAACAAGCCGTCGTGGAGAATCTCCATCGCGAGGATCTCAACGCGCTCGAAGAAGCCGCCGCTTATCAGCAGCTCATCGATGAGTTCAAACTGACTCAGGATGACGTTGCCAGCCGAGTCGGCAAGAGCCGCTCGGCCATCGCCAATACGTTGCGGCTCTTTCAGCTGCCGGGCTCGGTCCAGAAACTTGTTGCCAGCAGTGAGCTGAGTGCGGGTCATGCGCGAGCCCTTCTCGCGAGCCCTGATCGTGTCTTTCAAGAACAACTTGCGAAGACGATCGTGGCTGATGGACTCAACGTTCGTCAGGTGGAATCACTCGTCCGCGCATCGAACGGCCATGAAGATGTTGACGAAACGCCAACGCCTGGTCGTCCTCGTCGTGAGAGTGGTGACGTCGGTGCCGTGAAACCAGCGAGTCTGCTCGAGTTGGAGGAGCGACTGGGTGAACAGCTTGAGACTCGCGTGAATGTCTCGATGAATCGGAACAAGGGACGCATCTCGATCGAGTTCGCCGACCTTGATGACCTCGAGCGGATTTACAAGCTGATCTCGGTCGGTTGATATCGCTGTTGTCCACTGCCCGGTGCGTCATCCCCAGACTGTGGACAATGCTGTGGGTAGAGTGAACTCTCTAGTCAGGGTTCATGGTGACTGCCGTTGTGGTCGAGAGTTGAGAGTTTCGATCCAAAACGCCATCGAGCCCGGACCTTGTGGTCCGGGCTCGATGCTTGTCGTTGGCGGTGGATGAACGTTGCTGTGGCTTACAGACCGAACTCTTCGACGAGCTGGGCCTTGCCCTTGGCACCGACGATTCGCTTCTCGACTTCGCCATCCTTGAAGACCAGCATGGTTGGGATGCTCATGACCCCATAGCGCTGGGCGAGTGAGGGGTTCTCGTCCACATTCAGCTTCGTGATCTTCACGGCATCGCCTTGCTCGTCGGCAATCTCGTCGAGGATGGGAGCGATCATCTTGCAGGGACCGCACCAGTCGGCCCAGAAGTCGACGACAACAGGAGTTGTTGCGCTGTTGACGACTTCATCAAAGGTGGCTTCGGTCAGTGAGGTGACTTTGTCGGACATGAGGTCTTGCCTTCCGTGGAGTGTTGTGAGTTGAAACCTGGAGAGGTCTCGTTGTATTCCGACCCGTTTCAGCCGACTCTGCATGAGCGAGCCGGAGAAGCAAGATCAGTTGTGAACGTTCGCTTCCAGCCAACGCTCAGCATCAAGTGCGGCGGCACAGCCTGACCCGGCGGCGCTGATCGCCTGACGGTAGGTGTCGTCTTGCACGTCGCCGCACGCGAACACGCCTTCGACATTGGTGCGACCACTGTCACCGTCGGTGATGACATAGCCGTTGTCTTTCATGTCGATCTGGCCCTCGAACAGGTCGGTGTTTGGCCGGTGCCCGATCGCGATGAAGAGTCCGGTGATCTCGAGATCTGACCGGTCGCCGGTGATGGTGTCTTCGACGATCACTTTCTCGACGAGCTGTTCGCCAACGACGTCGACGACTTGGCTGTTCCACAGGAACTTGATCTTCGGGTTGGCCATGGCCCGTTCCTGCATGATCTTTGATGCGCGCAGTTCGTCACGTCGGTGCACGACCGTGACACTCTTCGCGAACTTGGTAAGGAACATGGCTTCTTCCATCGCCGAGTCGCCACCGCCGACGATTGCAATGTCGTGATCGCGAAAGAAGAAGCCATCGCACGTCGCACAGGTGGAGACACCGTGTCCAACCAAGCGCTGCTCGTTTGGAATGTTGAGCATGAGAGCCGTGGCACCCGTCGCAATAATGACGGAGTTGGCGAGATATGTGGGCTCTGCGGCCTCGGGGTCGCCGACCCAAACCTTGAACGGGCGCTCGGACAAGTCGACCCGGCTCGCTTTTTCCTGCCGAAGGTCTGTTCCAAATCGTGACGCCTGGTCACGAAAAGCCATCATGAGCTCAGGACCCATGATGCCTTCCGGGAATCCGGGGAAGTTCTCGACGTCAGTGGTGATCATGAGCTGACCACCCGGTTGGTCTCCAGTTGAACTCGGCTCGCCTTCGAGTACCAACGGTTCGAGGCTGGCGCGGGCGGTGTAGATCGCAGCCGTCAGGCCGGCTGGTCCACTTCCCAGAATCAGGACGTCGTGAACGGTTTCATCTGACATAGATGCGTGTCTCTTCTCGGTGTGAGGGCGTCAGGTACGTGCTGACGATTCGCTTGGAGCGGGTGAACCGCTTAGGCGCCCTTCTTCTTCCACAAGAAGAAGCCAATTCCGGAGAAAATGACGCCAAGCACAACGTAGGCCAGCCACACTTCGCCATCGCTGATGAAGGGCAGATATCCCGTCAGGACGACGGCGAAGCGGACGATCAGCAGCAGAAGGAGGATCAAGGCCACGACGGCGACGAGGCCGGCGGCCAAGAAGTAGACGGCCATTCGGGAGGCAACAAGGGCCTTGCCGGTCGTGGCGGTCTTGACGGTGTCGACGTAGCCCACAACGGTGGTGGTCGCTTTGGCGGCCCAATCTGCGTCGTCGTTCGTCGCGATTGGGTTGTTCGAGACAGCGTCAGTTTCAGACATCGGCGGAATCTTATCGTCGGGATGATCCGCGTGCGTCACGTGGGTTCAGGCGGCCTCGAGGAGGGTCAGCGACGGTGTGTGCTCTAGGGCTCGACGATGGAACAGTTCGAGTCAAACAAGACGCCTCGTCGTTCGCCGTCAGCGTCGGTGACCACGACGAACTCGCTGGGTTCGCCGCCAACCAGGAGTGGGAAGAACTCGATGGTTTGGTCTGTCCCTCCGAGCGGGCCAACAAGGGCCTCAATCTCGGCGGTTGGCGTCGTGAACGCACTGGCGCACAGGGCGGCTTCGATGGGAAGCACCTCGATCTCCTCAGCGATCGTCAACAACTCATCGGTGGTGATGTCGGCTGGGACCTCAGCCGCACGAGACAAGCCGCTGTCGTCCGCACTGGCGTCGGCACCGGCATCGTCCTCCATCGCCGCTTCGTCATCTTCCATAGCGTCTTCTTCGTCTTCCATGGCTGCGTCGGCAGACTCCTCTTCCATGGCATCTTCGTCAGATTCCACGGTGTCAGCAGCTGCCTCCGCATCTACCGAGGCGTCGGAGTCGACTTCGTCCTCCATCGCGTCCTCGTCGTCTTCCATGGCCTCGTCTTCCATGGCCTCGTCGTCTGGTCGACTGGCGAACGCTTCGTCAGCGCTGTCACCTGAGGTCTCAACTGCTGCGGAGTCCTCACTGCTGTTCTGGCTGGCGACAAATCCGATACCACCAACAACAATGACCAAGCCTGCTGCGGCACTCAACCATCGGGGAAGACCAGCGGGGCCGCGCCGTCGAGAGGCGAGATCAACAACAGGAGCCGCAGCCGCGTCGTCGGCGGTGACGACGGGCGCTGGCTGGCCGGCACCACGCATGTCTCGACCAGCGTTCTGGTCGGGTTGTCCCACCGATGGCGCTTCGAACGCAGCCATCGCGTTGGAAAGATGCCGACGCTTCATGTCGGGGTCGGGCACGACCTCAATTTGATCCATCGCCACGAGCTCGCGCAGCTGGCGCGCTTGTTCGACCAACGCGGGGTCGGCTTCGACAAGGCGCACCTCTTCCGGGGTTGCCTCGCCGTCGACATACGCCGACACGACCTCATCGAGGTGTTCGAGATTGGAGGGATCACTCATGGCGTGGACTTGGACGATGTTCGGGGGGATCTGGTTCCCCAGTGGGTGGACTTTGTGCGGTCGGGGATAAAACCTCGGCGAGGTGGCGTCTTCCCCGGGCGATGCGAGAGCGGACGGTACCGGGCGGAAGATCCAGTGTTTCAGCGATTTCTGCGTAGTCCATGCCGACCACGTCACGTAAGACGACCGGTGCTCGGAACTCTTCGGGAATTTGTGGGAACGCGTCGTCGATCGAGAGCCGATCACTTACTCGTTGGGCAACGCTGGGCTCGTCGGAGATCCGCTCTGGTTCTTCGATGGCCGCCACGGGGCGCCGCTTGCGGCGACGGAGCTCGTCGAGGCAGGCGTTGGTGGCAACTCGATAGCTCCACGTTCGAAAAGTTGATCGGCCGTCGAATCGGTGGATGCCCTTGACGATCGCGATCATGGCGTCTTGACAGGCATCGTCGGCATCAGCCGGGTTGCCAGCGACCTTGCGGCAAACGGCGAAGATGCGGTCGTAGTGCCGCTCGAGGAGCGCGTTCATCGCGTCGGCGTCTCCGCCCTGCGCACGGGCGACGAGCTCTTCGTCGGCGATCTCGATCCCGGGATCTTAGGGGGAAGGACGTTCGTGGCTGGGACACTCAGCGAACGATGACTTCTGCCAATTCGAACCGGAAGTCATCCTCATCACCTTCGTCGCTGCCATCGTCGGAGACCCCGTGGTCGGTGATCCACAGCATGACTCGCGTTCCAACACCACTCAGCTCGACTCGTTCGCGACCGTCGCCGTCGACGATCGTGGCCGCTGGTGCGCCCCAAGTGGTCGGGTCAGGACCGAACTCGTCCCCAACGTAGAACTCGATCGACCATCCCTCTGATTCGGTCTGCAGCTCGATCTCGCTCACCTCGGCTCGGCCGCCGAGATCGATCAGAAAGCCGACGCCGGGTTTGAGCCGACCAAAGAGAGGCCCTCGATAGGTGTCTGTGCGCCACACGGTGTCGTCGTCGCCATCAAAGGCATTCGGCACCAGCTCGTTGAACTCATCGCCATCGCCGCCAAGGGACGGGTCGTCGACGGCGACCGCTCCGGCCACCGACGGTTCGACCAGCTCGGTAATCGTCGCAAAGGTTGTTCCGGTGGTGGCGTCTGGGTCGACCTGATCATCGTCGTCCGACCCGAGGTCGAGCCCGCCCTCGGCTTCCTCGCTCTCGCCGCCGACGTTTGAGCCGAGGGGCGACTCCCGCAGCAGTTGCACCGCGACAACAAGAGCAACCGCCGTGAGCAGCAACGCAAGCGCGGGGAGCATCCACGAACGCTCCGAGCGGAGAAAGCTCGGCTGTTCGGCGAAGTCCTGATCGTCGAAGTCGCGGTCCTCGAAGTCGCGGCCGGTCTCGACTTGAGCGGCGCCGTGGTCGGTGTAGTCATCGAAAGACTCATCAATCAGCCCGGCATTGCCCTGGGCGACGTGCTGTTCAGACACCACGAGGGTTGGATCGTGTTGATCGGCTCCTGGTCGCACGGCAGACAGTGCCGCTCGCACATCCAGCGCGGTCGCAAAGCGAGCGCTCGGGCTTCGAGCCATGAGTCGGTGAATCACCGCGTTGAGCGAGGCGCTGATGTCGGGGCGGATCGAGTTGGGCTGCGGTGGAGGTTGGTGAAGCCGAGCCAGCGCTGTTGCCGCGTCGGTATCGGCCTTGAACGGAGGCTGGCCCGTGACGGCTTCGAACAACACGACGCCCAGGGCATAGAGGTCGGCTCGGGCGTCGACCTCATCGCCGTTCACCTGCTCTGGAGCGAGATACTTCGCTGTTCCCAGCAGTGTTCCGGTGACGGTCAGGTCGGTGTCTTCTCCGGCCTTCGCAATGCCAAAGTCGGTCACCATCACTCGTCGATCGGTGCACAGCAAGATGTTCGAGGGCTTGATGTCACGGTGCACCACGCCAACTCGATGGGCGGCGGCAAGGGCCTCTGAGATCTGGCTACCGAGATCGATGGCGTCGTGCTCGGACAGCACCGAGATGTCGTCGAGGATCTCTCGCAGTGTCCGGCCGTGCACCAGTTCCATCACGATCGCTTCCATCCCGAGGTCGGAGACGGTGTCGTAGATGGCAACGATGGATGGGTGTGAGAGGCGTGCCGCGGCGACGGCCTCGCGTTGAAAGCGAAGCAAGAATCCGACGTCGGTGACGAGATGGGGATGCAGGATCTTCACGGCAACGTCGCGACCAAGCGTCGAGTCGTTGGCTCGCCAGACCTGAGCCATCCCACCGCTGGCGATGGGGGAGAGGAGCTCGTATCTGTCGGCCAACCGTTGTCCGGCCGCCGGCATCGTCATCCGGAGGTCCGTTGCCCGACGGCGGTGGGTCCGTCCCTGTCATCAGCATCGCGGTCGTCAGCATCGCGGTCGTCGGCATTGCTGAGCGGGTTGGCTTCAACCGCTTCGGCCTCACGGCGCTCTTTGCGACTGCGGCGAATTGAGAAGAACCACCACACGATGAGAAAGCCCAGCGCCGCCCCGGAGAGCAGGAACCCGAGGCCGGGGATTGCGGTGCTGCGCACGCGGTATTGCGTGGACGACAATTGTGTTCGCCCGTCGGTGGTCCACACTTCGATGTTCAACGGCGATAGGCCGAGCGAGCGGCTCTCGACCTCGATATCGAACGTGTTCTGTCCTTGACCGAGATCGACGGTTTGGGTCGAACCGCCGGTGACGTCGATTCGGTCGCTTTGAAAGCGGAGCGTCACTTGCCGGATGCCGGCACCATCGTTCGTGACGGTGATCGGAATCGCAGCGCTGTTCGCAGCAAGCGTGACCGACTGCCCGTCGACGAGAGACACCGAGCCAATCTGATCATTGATCGATGCCCGCAGGCGTCCAATCTCGCGGGCTCGCTCGTCTTGGTTGAGCGTTCGGGCGAGGCTCGCCACGACACCCTGGTCGAACTGATCGGGGCTGGTCCCACCGGCGACGTAGAAGGTTCGGTAGGTGTCGAGGTCGGCTAGGAGGGCGTTGAGTTCGTCCTCGATCACGAGAAGATCTTGCGCTGGCCGTTCAACCAAGCGCAGCGGAATGGCCGAGCCCGAACCCGTAGCGGTGTTGACGTCGACCGCCTCGACGAGTCCGGGTTGTTCGAGGGCGCTGAGCAGCACGTCGAGTGCGTTGAGATCGACCGATCGCAGCTCGTCGCCACCAATCACGACGGGGGATCGGTCGCTTCGTTGCCGCACGGCGAGCTCGGCGAGCAGTTCGTGGGCTCGCAACACACCATTGTTGTCGTCGGTCTGCCGGAGTTGCAGCGTGCGGCGTTGGTCGATGGTGAGAACGCGAAGTCCTTCACCAACCTCGACGGATCCTCCATCGGTGGAAACGAGCGAGTACTCCATCACGATCTCGACACCAAGCTCGCCGAGCATTTGTGCGCCGGTGGCCGTGAGGTTTGAGTCGAGTGGCAACACGCTCTCGTTGACGATGAGGCCGAGATTGTCGAGGCGTTGACGGGTTGAGCTCAGCGCCGTGCCGTACAACTCGGGCTTGCCGATCTCGGCGAGGGCCGAGGGATCGAGGTCGAAGTCGGGAATCGCGGTGAGTGGCCTGCCGCCGAGCGCTTCTTTGAAGGCGTTACGTAGCTCGTCGTCGGTCTCGAGCTGCGGGATGACGCCTTCTTCGAGCACGACCAGCACGGGCATCGAGGGGTAGCGCTCCAGAATCGGAATGACCTCTCTGAGCTCGAGACCATCGGCCGATGACACGTTGATCACGACGTTGGTCGGCAACGAGACGATTTCGGCCGTCTCAGTCGGCAGCCGAATCAGGTGAGTGCGGATCGTTGAGACGGGGCCGTCGGCTTCTCTGACTTCGATGACGACGGGATACACGCCAGCGGCGTCGAGAAGCACACGGCCGTCGGCGGCGGTGAAGCTGCGGATGGGGATCTCGAAGGTGAAGACACCGCCCTGATCGATGACGGAGTTCAAGACAAGCGGCTCGTTGGGGTTGGGGAAGCGGCTGAGCACATCACCACTGACGGGCGTTGCGAGCGCGGCCTCGTCGGGCACCGCGGGGTAGATACGGGCAGAGACGGTCGTTTCGGGTCCGACGGCACCATCCCACGCCAGCGTGACGCTGAAGGCACCGTCTGCCGCGACATAGGGCGTTTGCGACAAGACCTGCAACTCGGCTGTTTGGGCATCGGCGACCGAATCAGTCGTCACACCCGCCGCGGCAACGGCAGCCACCGCGATGCCAACGGCAACCAGGACGCGAACAAGGAGGCCGCGGTGACGCGCAGGGATCAGCTCGGGTGGCAGCTCAGGTCGTTGGGTCACGAGGCCGTCCAACGAAGGACAACAAGACCACTGGCTTGACGAACGAACCCGAGGTGCTCGTACAAGCCAAGCGCTCTCGTATTGCGCTCTTGGGTGTTCACCATTGCGTGAGCGGCGCCTCGTTTGTGCAGCCACCGCAAGCAGTCGTGCACGAGGGCCTGCCCGAGGCCTTCGCCCTGACGGTCGGGATTCACCGCGAGTCGTTGCAGATAACCCCGATCGCCGGCACGCCCGGTCACCGCATAACCAACGGGGGTGCGCCCCTCGACGGCGACGCGATAGTGGCTCGTCGGGGTTGCTCGACGGGCTTCTGCCAACGAGTTGGTGTCGAACTGCCAGAACGGCTCGAAGGCCCGTCGGTCGATGTCCAGCACGACACGACGATGCCACGGTCGACCGTCGCGCAGGGATCGGGACCTGGTTTCTGCGGTTCTGGTATCGGCGGTGAGGAAGGCGTGATCAGCCCGTTGGTCGAGGCGGTAGGCGAGTAGATGAAGGTGTTCGAGCACGACAAACCCGGCGGCGATGAACGACTGCGCATCGTGAGGAGACAGGGCGGGCGTGACCGCAGCCTCGACCCCGCGATGGCGCAGATTCTCGAGACACCGGTGCACGTCGAGACTCGAAGGAGAACGCCCCGAACGACCTGGCCCGACCAGTGCGGTGTAGCGATCACCCTGCCAGGGCACGACTCGGACACGGCTCGTCCCTCGTGAGCTGGCCCAGTGTCGTTGCAGGCCAGGACCAAGTGGTTTCAGGGGGGCGTGGTCCACCAAGCCACAACACTATTGGGAAATCAACCCCCACGGGGTTGTGTGACACGGATCTATCTCTGGTGCTGTCGTTGCCCGTGTGATGCCGCGAACATCGCTGTGCGGCTTGACGAGCACTGCGCAACTACCCTGCGCAGGGTGACCGTGCTGGTTTCGACTCATGATCTCTGCTGGCTCCACGACACGGGGCGTCAACACCCAGAGCGACCCGAGCGCCTCACCGCGGTCAAAAACGGCATCGACGAGTCAGAGGTGCGCGACGCCATCGAGTGGGTTGAAGCACCGGATGCGCCTCGCGAGGCGCTCCTCGCTGTTCACCCGGCGAGTGTGCTGAATCGGCTGGCCGACCTCTCGGCCAGCGGGGGCGGCTCGATCGACCCCGACACGGTTGTTTCGGCCGAATCTTGTGCGGCCGCCATTCGTGCGGCTGGCTCGGGCCTCGATCTGATCGAGCGGCTCGATGCTGGCGAGGCCGACGCTGGCTGGTCGATCGTGCGACCGCCCGGTCATCACGCGTTGGCCTCGGTCCAGATGGGCTTCTGCCTCATCAACAATATTGCCGTGGCTGCTCGACACCTGGCCGATCGGGGCGAGCGTGTCGCCATCGTGGACATCGACGCCCACCACGGCAACGGCACCCAAGACATCTTCTATAACGATCCCAATGTGTTGTTCGTGTCATTGCACCAATACCCCTGGTACCCGTACACCGGTCGACCAGATGAGGTTGGTGAAGGCGATGGGGTAGGCACGACGGTCAACATCGCCATGCCAGCTGGGGCAACCGGCGACGTCTATCGGTCGGCAATCGAGACGGTTGTTGCGCCCGTGGTGATGCGACATCGGCCTACCTGGCTCTTGATCTCTGCTGGCTTCGATGGGCACCGTGCCGACCCGATCACCGACCTCGGACTCACCTCGACCGACTACGGCGAGATGACCAGTGATTTGCTGCAACTGGTGCCTGCCGGCCGCCGCCTCCTTTTCCTCGAGGGCGGCTACGAACTCGAGGCGCTGAGCAACTGCGCTGGTGCGGTTGTTGCGGCCACGGCTGGTGTTGCCGCTCGTCCTGAAGACACCACGAGTGGCGGGCCGGGTGCAGACATGGTCGAACTCAGCCGGGCCATCCACCTCTCTTCGTGAGCGACGGGCCCGAGCGCATTCGACCGAGCTGGCTCGACGAGCTTCGTGCTCAGGAGATTCTCGAGACGATCGCTCCCGTGGCACAGCTGTTTTTGGCTGCCGGGCACTCTCTCTACTTGGTGGGCGGCGTCGTGCGCGATCTGTCGCTCGGTGCCGACGGTTCGGTGACCGACCTCGACCTCACGACAGACGCGACCCCAGAAACCACCCGGAAACTCCTCGCCCCGTTGGCCCATGAGCTGTGGACCCAAGGCGAGCGTTTCGGCACCATCGGTGCCTCGATCGGCGCATGGGCGATCGAAGTGACGACGCACCGGGGTGAGTCCTATGTCAGCGACTCTCGCAAGCCCGACGTCACCTTCGGCACCGATCTCCGCACCGATCTGTCTCGGCGCGACTTCACGATCAACGCCATGGCGCTTGATGCGATCGCTGGCGATCTCGTCGATCCGTTTGGGGGAGCGGCCGATCTCGAGAGCCGAATTCTGCGGACACCGTTGGATCCTGCGATCTCGTTCACCGACGATCCACTGCGCATGTTGCGGGCTGCCCGCTTCATTCCACGCTTCGATCTCTCGGTGCATGAATCAATTCTCGATGCGGTGGCAGAACATCGAGATCGTCTCGAGATCGTGTCGCGTGAACGGGTCCACGACGAACTCGAACGCCTCCTGGCCTTGCCTCGGCCGCACGATGGACTCGTGTTCCTGAGCTCGACGGGTCTTCTCGAACGCATCACTGGGCCGCTGACCGCAGCGCCACTGGCGGTTGCCGAGTGTGTTGGCGGGGCCGAGTCGTCACTGGCTCGGCGGGCGGTGCTTGCCGCACACGTCGCCGATCCTGCCGAGTGGTTGAACGAGCTTCGCTACTCGACGTCGAATCGCCGGGCGACTCAAAAGCTGGTCGACGGCTTCGCCGTGATGCGGACCGGCGATGCTGAAGCCGCTGCGGTGCGGAGGCTGGTCGCCACGGTCGGGCGCGACGCGATGGCGGACCTCTTCGACGGCGCTGTCGCGATCGGGCTCGACGTCGAACCGTTCCGAGAGCAACTCAACTCGCTCGAAGCCACGGAAGATCTCGACGACCTCGGGTCACCGCTCAGCGGCGGCGACATCATCGAGATACTCGATGTGCCGCCGGGTCCAGTCGTTGGCGAGTTCACCCGCCGCCTCGCCGAAACTCGGCTCGATGAGGGCCCGCTGTCGATCGACCAGGCGACCGCGCTGGTGCGCGAGTGGTTTGCCACCGGACAAGACCCAAACTCGCCGGACCGGTAGTCTCTGCAGATGCCTCGCTGGCAGCGACAGACCCGAGACGCCGTGGTCAGTTATCGACTCGCCCGTCAGCGAACGGTCGCGGCAGTCGAAGCCGGGCATCGGACAGAACACGAGGTCTGCGACGCCCAGCCAGAGTTGCGCAGGGTCGCTCACAACCACGGAACGCCCCTCGATGACGACTGCCCGTTGTGTGAGTCAGATGATTTGGTGTTGGTGACCTTTGCGTTTGGGCCCGGCCTGCCCAAGGCCGGCCGTTGCGTGACCGACCCCGCCGAGATGGCCAAACTGCGACAGCGCTCGAAACCAACGACGTGTTACCGAGTCGAGGTGTGTCGTCAGTGCTGGTGGAACCACCTTCGCGAGTCGTTCGAGCTGCCGCCAGCTCCGGTCGCGAAGACCGCTCCCTGATCTGTTCGATTACCGTCTTTGGTTCGCCCCGTTTGTTTCTGACTCTTCTTTGTGTCGCCCATGGCCTCTCCCTCCTCAGCTCCGAAGCAGCAGCCGCCTGCCAATCCCGTCAAGCGCGTGCTGTTGGGTGGTCCCGGTCGGACCAAGAACCGTCGTCGTAACCCGCTGTGGCGGTTCCGGCGCTTCTTGTTGCTCGCCGTACTGTTCGGCGTCGGTTTGGTGCTCGGCGGGCTTGCCTTACTGGCCCGCGAAGAGCTGCCCGAGGACGACTTCGCCCAGCTGGCCCAGACCAGCTACGTCTGCACCGCGGACATTGCCACCGAATGCGACGTTGATGTGGCAGTCATGGCGTTGTCCGCCGGAGAGGACCGCGAGATCGTTCCCTACAGCGCCATCCCGCAGGTGACGCTCGATGCCGTCGTGGCGGTCGAAGACAAGAACTTCTTCAACGACCAGATCGGTATCGACCCGCTCGGTATCGGCCGCGCTCTCTACCAGAACACTCGTGAGGGTCGGGCGGCTCAGGGTGGCTCAACGATCACCCAGCAGTACGTCAAGAACACCTATGACATCGATGCTGACCGCAACATCGTCACCAAGCTCAAAGAGGCCGCCCTCGCGGTGAAGCTCACCCGACAGCTGAGCCGGGAGGAGATCCTCGGCCGCTACATGAATCGCATCTACTTCGGGCGCGGCGCCTACGGCATCCAAGCCGCGGCCCAGGCCTACTACGGGAAGAACGTCGAAGAGCTCGGTCTGAGTGAGTCGGCGTTCTTGGCCGGTCTGATCCGTGCTCCTTCGAGCGCCGAGCCCTACCGCAACCCAGACGAAGCCAACCGGCGTCGCGATGTGTCGCTCGCTCGCATGGTGACCGATGGCTACATCAGCCAGGTCGAAGCCGACGAGATCATGGCCACCCCCGTGATCGAGACCGTCATCGTTCCGAACGACCGAGATGGCTTTGGTGCGGTGCTCGGCCAAGAAGACGGCTCGGAGTACTTCCTCGAAGCCGTGCGCCAGGAGCTCGTCAAGCTCGAGCCCGAGATCGGTGAGGTGTTCACCAGCGGGTTGCGGGTGTACAC
>CALJSB010000078.1 GCA_937976305.1 uncultured Acidimicrobiales bacterium | reverse complement strand
GTTCCTGACTGATCAGCCACATCCCCTTGGGCGCTTCGTCCACTGATGCTCCGGCCTCGATACCCGTCTCAAGCGGCGGGATAAGGGGCGCACCAGCACGGCTGTTCATGGGATTGGTTGTGACAGCTGGGCCACCAGGGTTCGAAACCACCGTCAGCCCGACGGGTGCCGGCGTCGCGAAGACGACGTTGACCTGACCATTCCGGGCGATGGGGTTCCATCGCCAGCTGACCCAGCCCTCGAACCAACTCTGTGGGCAGGTCCAGAAGAATTCGATCGGTAGATGACGGGGTGGCAGCTCTCCGGGTGCGATGACCGCTCCGTGGGCGATCCCGAGGGAGACTTCGAGTCCCCGAATCAGCGTCTGACGAAACACCTCCTCGACGTTTCCGTAGTAGCCCTGCCAGAACCCGGTCCGCCGAACGTTCGTAAGCGGCTCAGCCGTCACTACGTCAGCTACCTCAGCCGCCGGAGTCCCGGGTGCGACGCCGAACATTGCGGCTTCGTTCCGCTGCCTGGTCGGTTGCAAGAACTGTCCGTTGTAGACACCACCGAACCAGTCCTCCCGCAGGTGTCGCTGACGCAGGTCTGCGTTCGCCAGAGTTGGATGTCCGGGTACATCGAGCCCCGCGTTCGAGACGTAGACATCTTTCTCTACCGGATTCGACAAGCGGAGTGAATCCAAAAAGGAGACGGCGCGTTGAGGACTCGCGTTCACATAGTCCTCGAGGACGCTGAACCACACCCCCTTTTCCAGATAGTGCGGCATCCCTACCATCGTGTTCCCTTCATGGAGTCGACCCTCCTGCGCTAGTCCAATATTGGGCGATGTCGACGGGCCAATTCACTGCGAATCGAACCCCGCGTTCTTGGAGCGCCTCGCTCAGCCGCGACACCTCGACTGGTAGCTCTCCATCCGCCTCCGAGCAGGTGGCAAGCGTCGCGATCGCTACGGCGAGCTGATTCATGGAGGGACGAGATCGCACGCGCCCCATGCGATCTTTGACGAGCGCGGACGCCGTTCCGAGGTCGTCTTCGGCCAGAGCGAGAAGCGCGGCGTATTGCCACTGAGGTCGTCCCAGCATGGTGTCGAGTCGTTGGAGCGCTTCTCGAGCGTCGTCAAACGCTCCGCGCTGCGCGTGGCAGAACGCTCCGATAGGCAGGCTGAACAGCAGAGGTACCGCGGAGCCGGCCCTCGTTGCCGCAGCTTCGGTCCGTTCGGTGTGTTCAAGGGCAGACTCAAATTCGCCGCAACTGGCAAAGTATGAAGCCTCGAGAGCCTGGGTGAGCGCGAGTTCGGACCAGATCCCCAGCTGGCGTTGAGCATCCATCGCTCGGTCGAGTGCGTTTCTCGCAGCCGGCAACTGACCACTCATGATCTCGACAAGGCAGAGTCGACCCAAGCTCCACGAGCTGACCCAGGCATCCGCCGTTTTGAGGCTCGCCTCCAAGTGGCGACGAGCACGGTCGAGATCAACCTGCAACGTCCAGAGAAGCCCGGCAGCAAAATCGACCTCAGCTGGCCGCTCATCCGGATCTTCACCGGTCAACCGAAGCGCCACGTCGAGGTCACTCTCTGCGGCTTCAAAGTTGTCGACGACGGACGCTTGCTCGACGAGCAATCCGTATGCGGTCGCGGAGGAACGAGGGTCGGATGCTTCCGTTCTTTCCGCGAACTCACGCAGCATATGCAGGGCGCTTGCTGCGGAAATGGGAAGGTCGGAATGCGCGCTCAGCACCACAGCGATGCGACAGATGGCTGAGAGCGCAATCACCTCATTCGTTGTGTCACCAATGGCCGACAGCCGTAGCGCTACTTCTTCCAACACCGACTGGGCTCGAAACTCGTCGTGGGCACGATGAAGGGCGATTCCGTAGGCAAGATCGATTGGGGTGCCGTCCTCGAGTGTCCTCATGTCTCCGGGTTCCAGTTGCCGGACAAGAGGTTCGAGATAGCTCGCTGATCTCTCAAAGGCGCTGACCGCAAAGTTCCGATCTGCCGCAGCAAGACGCCAGCGCCTGAGCTGGCCTTGATCGACGACCATTCCCATCGATTCGGCTGCTTCCAGAACGTGCACCATGACATCGGGAAACGGATCCGCGATTGTTGTGTTGCTGGACGCAGGAGAGGTTTCCAAGCCCTCGGCCAACGCAACAAGCGCAGGACCGAGACTTTGCGCCGAACTGTGATGTGAGACGTACGCCCGGGTTCGCTCGTTGCGGAAACCGAGCGCGCCTCGTCGACGAAGTAGCCCAGCGTGTCGGGCCTCCTCGAGAACGTCTCGTGCCCGAGAATCATCGAGACCGAGTGCAGACGCCACCACGGCAACAACCGACGCCGTCGGCATCACCGTCAGGATCCCGGAAACGGCAAGAAGTCCGAGAACGACGCGAACCTCATTCGACGTTTCGTTCCAGTTCTCCGGAGGACGCTCCGAAACCTCGATGGCCTGCAGCGACGTGACATCCACATCCATATCTAGGCACCCAGCCCTGACCAAAAGCTGACCATCAGCTCGTAGCCGTTCGAGAATCCGAACGACGGCACCCGGTACACCACCCGACGCGGCCCGTAAGCGGGCAGCCGACCGGCCGCTCGGACGAAGCCCACTCATGGAGCGAACGAGCTCGCTCACATCCGATTCTTCAAGACCGGTCGGTGTCACAAGCTGAGTGATCGGATTGCGACGGAGTCTGTCGCCAACATCGACGCCGTCGCCATCGGGAGGACGGGACGTCACGATCAACAACGTCTGCGCACCACCCGGACCAGCGATGCTCTCCAACTCAGCTGCCATCAACTCCAACGCACTGCAGAACCCCGGATCACCCCAATGTGCATCCTCGATCACGACCACCGAACGCTGAGTCGTGATCTGCCGAACCATCTCGAGAACAGCTAGGGCAACGTTGGATGACCCTGCGTCAGCAGCAAGATCAGCTGACCGAGCTATTCCGAGCGAGCTGATGAGCTGTCCAATTGGCCCAAGTGGAAGCTCGAGATCAGGCAAGCATCGACCGCTGAGAACCTGCCAGCCATCCGATCGTGCCGCAGCAGCGATCGAATCAACGAGTCGTGTCTTGCCGATTCCCTCGACCCCTTCGATGTAAATGATCGACGGGCGACCGTTGTCGGCGGCGCCGAGAGCACCTCGAAGGGCTGCTGAGACGGATCGCCGCGAGATGAGATCGGGGCGCTTCAACGGAAGGTCGAACCGTCGACTGTCTCCTTCGAGCGAACCGCCTACCAAAGGTGCCGACCTTGCTGGCGACCGGCCGGCTGTCGATCCCTGTTGCGCAACGGGCGTCGACGGGTCGAGCGCCTCCAAGATCTCTGACTCGGTCGCCCGCAAACGGGGCGATGGGTCAAGCCCAGTCTCTTCGACGAAAAACTCGTGAGCTTCTTGGTAGACCCGCAGCGCTTCAACCGATCGGCCGGCGGCGCTCAGCGCCTTCATCTTGACTTGCCAACCGGCCTCTCGGAATGGATCCGCTTCGAGCAGCTGATCAGCTCGTTGTAATGCCTTTGAGAAGTCACCGAGCTCGATCAGGCCCTCGGCAGCACGTTGCTCGACCTCAAGGCGCCTTTGCGTGAGCGCTGTCGACGATGACAACGCGAAGAGCTCGTCACCGAATTCGCCGAATGCGGGCCCGTTCCAGAGATCGAGTGCCTCTTCAAAAACCGGCACTCGTTCCCTGACGGGCATCGTCTCGGCAGCGAGGACCAAATCGTCGAATCGATCGGCATCGCAGTCGGACGACGCGCAGCGCAACTCATACCCAGAGCCCACTCGAGTGAGTTGCTCCGGCCCGACCAGCCGACGAAGGCGAGAGATCTTTGATTGCAGCGAATTGGAGGCGGAACTGGGCGGCGACTCGGGCCACACACAGTCGATGAGGCGGTCCTCGGAAACAACCGAACCGCGATAAACCAGCAATGCAGCCAGTAGACGGCGCTCAAGCTTCGAGGTCGGCCCGGCGCCCATCACTGTGATCGGCCCAAGAACTCGGTAGTCCACTCCAATTCGGACACTAACGCGGCCCCCTAAATGGGGGAAAACCGTTTTGTGAATATTTGTCACATCTTTCGGACTGCACGCTGCATGTGAGCTGCATGTGGCCTGGTTTGTAGTGCCTACCACGCCACCACGTCAGCGAGGTACGACGCAATGCTCCAGCCGAATGTCCCTGTTCCGAACCAACCCGTAGCCCAAATTCGACTCCTTGGGCAGGTCGCCGTTGCGAGTTCGACTGGTACCACCACGATCAACGGGAGACCCGCATTGGTCCTCGCCTCACTGGCACTGCAGGTCGGGCCGATCAGCACACAGCGACTCATTGATCTGTTGTGGGACGAGCCACCGGCCAACCCGGCCAATGCTTTGCAACGGCATATCTCGCGCATCCGTGCCGTGTTGGCTCGACACGGCGTGGAGGGGGCCATCCATCGATCCGGCGGAACCTACGAGCTCGTTCGGGGCGCAATCAGCGTCGATATTGATGAGCTTGAGACCGACGCGTTGGGTAGTCGGTGTCCGGTCCGTTGGTGGCTGGAACCACTCGCCGGGATCAACCACATCGACTTTGATGGCCACCGGTGGCGCCTCCAACAGCTTTGCGATCGCGCTCGCCAAACATCCGAGCGCAAGGTTGCGGCGCCAGGGCCGTCTCGCGAAGTCCCGCCCGAAGTCATTCACGAACTCAACCGCTGGCTCGATCTTCGAGCCACCCATGACGAGACAGCCGGAGTGATCCGTGCGTGGCTCGAGTCGGTCACCCGACCGGCGATGGCAGAGAACTGCCAGGCCTGAAACACCACCACATCCCTCAGGAGGGAATCCAATGAACACCAAAACACTGTCCCGCGAGCAAACCGGACTCGGGCTACCTACCACCGACGTTGCGCCGCCGATGAAGCGGCCATTGGCCATCGTCGGCATCGTCACCGCCGTCGTTCTCGGAGGGGTGGCCTACGCACTCAATTCAGCGGCTCCATCAGTAGCCCCGGGTGAGATCGGCGTTCTCTCTGAACAAGTCACCCCGCAAGAGTTGAGCAGCTCGGCGCTCCTGCCGGCTGAAGATCCTGCTCGAGCGATCACCCCGGCCGCTTCGGCGAGCATCGGAGTGATCAACCCAGCAGATCAGTCGGTGCAGGTCGCCCCGTCGGCAGATTCGGGAGCCGAGTTCCCAGCGCCGGACCTCAACCTGTTCGTGGCTGAAGTCGCGCAGTTCAACGAGGCCATGGCCGCTTCCGACCTCGGCAGCCTCGCTGGGTCGGTGACCGCGGACGACCCGACACATGAGTCAGCGGTGGCGCAAGGGGCCCTGTCGGCGGCGGAGTTCGTCACACCATCAATCCCCGGCAACTGATCTGGCGGGCCTGAGAGGGCGGCGCGGAGGGAAGCCCAGGTTCGGATGACTCCCCTCATCCGGACCTGGGCCCACGCCGTTTTCGACTCAGACCTGACCCCTGGCCGCAACCAGCTAGCGAAACAGCCCTCAGTGAGCGTCGATCACCACAACCGGCGGATCGGCCAGACCGTGCTGTTCGAGACACATGGCCCGATAGTTCTCGAGCACAGACGGAGCGTCGGTGATCGTCTCGACGCTGCCGTCGTCATCGAGATTGAGGTTGGCTCCCCAGATCACGAACGCGACGTTGGTGACGTCGTCGTTGCTTGCTGGCACGTGCAGCGTGTGCACCGAGTTGGCCGGCTCGTAGAGATACGAACCTGGCCGGTTCACCGCCTCGGGCGATTCGAGATAGTGCCAACTCCCGGTTTCGGTGAAGGCGTAGACATGGCCGGTGTGGCGATGGGTCTGCAGCGTGATGCCGGGCTCGAAGCGGGTACGCACCGTCCAGATGCCGGTGGCCAAGTCGACCTGACACACCTGCAGGTGGGTGCCCTTTCCATTGTCGACAAACGGCAGCTCATCGATACCGCGATGAATGGTCTCTGGCGCAAGCATGGTCATGGCCAGACGCTAGGCGAACCAACAAATGGGAGCGAGTGGCACCGCATGAGGCGCCCAAAGATCACACGTGGCCGTAGGCCAGCCACCCACCATCGACGGCAATCGTCTCACCGGTCACGTAGCGAGCCTCCGACGATGCGACCCATGCCACCGCCGAGGCAATGTCGTCACCGAGACCGAACTCGCCAAGTGGTACCCGCCCCTCGATCGTCGACTCATCGAGCTTGCCGCTGTCGACGAGCTCCTGAATCAGATCGGTGCGGATGTACCCAGGCGCAACGGCGTTCACCCTAATGCCATGATCGGCGAGGTCGAGCGACATCACCTTCGTCATCTGATGGACCGCTGCTTTCGATGCGCAATAGGCCACACGCTTGGGGAAGGCATTGGTTCCGGCGATCGATCCGATGTTGACGATCGAACCGGCCGTGCTGGAAGCGACCATCAGTTGCCCCGCCACCTGCGCGCAATGGAAGACGCCCTTGAGGTTGATGTCGATCACCGAACCGAAATCTTCCGGTGAATAATCGAGCAGCGAATCAACACCACCAATGCCGGCGTTGTTCACCAGCACGGCAATCGGGCCGAGCTCTGCTTCAACAGCGGCGAGTCCGGCAACAACTGAGGCGTGATCCTCCACCCGGATCTCCACGGCCATGGTGGGGACGCCGGCGGACGTGGCGATCTCGTCCGCTACGGCCTGCGCGTTGGCCTTTGTGGTGGCCGCGCAAGCGACAGGGTGGCCATCGGCCGCGAACCTCGCGGCGATGGCGGCGCCGATACCTCGACTTGCTCCGGTCACGACGACGGGTTCGGTTGCGGCGCTCGAGTCAGATGAAGACATGCGCCATTCTCATCGCTCGTTCACACGACGCAAATCTCAGGCAAGACCACACTGCTCCAAAACGACTTCGGGCCCCGAGACGGAACATGTCTCGGGGCCCGGGTGATGCCCGGTCGCAAACGGGGGAGGGAAACCGCAACCGGGAGCTTTTGATCAGGCTTCGACGGAGGTGCCGCTGTCGGCGCCTGCGTCGTTGCTCACACCGTTGATCTTGTTGGTGATTCGCTCGGTCTTGCGTTCGAGCTTCTCAGCGGCCTCTTCTGCGGTGATGTCGCCGGCTTCGACCTTGGCATCAAGACGCTCGCTCTTGTTGGCGACGATGGCGTCGATCACGTCTTGAGCGTCAACGCCGTTGGCCTCAGCGACCTCGGCGATGGTCGAGCCTTCCCGCAGCTCGGCTCGGAGCTCCTCGGCCGTGATGCCGATGGCCTCGGCAACGGTGCCGAGCTTGTTGCCACGTCGGCCGTCCCGCCTGCGGTCAGCGTCACCATCGGTTTCGTTGCCAGCGTCGGCGTCGTCTTCCTGCACGTCCTGCACCTGGACGATGTCACCGCCTTCGGTCGTGTCGATCTGGGTGGTTGGCTCGTCTGCGGGCCCGGGACGGTCGCCATCGTGGGCTGAGGCGACACCGGTGGCGCCGAGAGCAAGACCGGAGATGACCAAGCTGGCTACGAGGGACTTGCGGTACTTCATGATCTGATTCCTTTGGGGGTTCTTGTGGGGACTTGTGCCGGAGCGGGTTGTTCCGACAAAGGCCAGGTTCGAGCACCTCCGGCAAGGCCAACTCGGGGTTTTGACAAGAACTCGGCAAGTTCTGATTGGCCGGGAGCATGCGACGCACGCCGACAAAATCGCTAAGTTTCTCTCATGTCTCTTGCCGACGAGCAGTTCGTCAATCTCACCACCTTCAAGAAGGACGGCTCATCGACGTCCGTGCCCGTCTGGATCGCCGATGTCGGCGACGACAAGATCGGCTTCACGACGGCGTCGTCCAGCGTGAAGGTCAAACGGATCGCCAACGATGCACGCGTCGAGCTCCAGCCGTCAGACCGGAAGGGTGCCGTCACCGCTGGCTCTGAGAAAGTGACCGGCACCGCAACCGCTGTGCAGGGAGCCGAGTTCGAGCGGATCGAAGCCATCATCAAGAAGAAGTACGGCTTCATGTTCACGATGATCGGCATCATCGGAAAAGCCGCCAAGCTCATCGGGAAAGGCAGCGGCACCGACACCGCGGTGATCATCACCCTGGACTGAAAAACATCGTCGTGGACATCAGGCCCTTCGGCGTCGAGCTCTGGATGAACGAGTTCGAAAACGCCTGCCGCTACAACCTCGCAGAAACGTGCGTCGATTCGCTCACGCTCGCAGAGTTGCTCGAACTGACGGGAGATCCGGACGCCACGTTTGCCGAGCTCTCGGCCATGCGCCTTTCCTATGGAGCGATCGAGGGCTCGGATCGCCTGCGAGCCGCCATCGCTGCCCTCTACACAAACCAGAGCCCTGAAAACGTCCTCGTGGCCCACGGCGCAATCGGCGCCAACTCACTCGTGCATCACACCTTGGTGTCCGCTGGCGATCGAGTCATCTCGGTCACCCCCACCTATCAGCAGCACTCGTCCATCCCCGAAAGCATCGGCGCCGATGTTGTCGAGCTTCGCCTCAAACCCGAAGACGACTTCCTTCCCGATCTCGACGAGCTGCGCCGCTTGGTTGGCGAGGAAACCCGCCTCATTGCCCTGAACAATCCGAACAACCCGACCGGCGCCCTCATGGCTCCCGCCATGCTCGGGGAGATTGCGCAGATTGCCGAGGCGGCCGGCGCATGGATCCTGTGCGACGAGGTCTATCGAGGCACCGACCAGCTCGGCGATGGCACGACCGCATCATTCGCCGACCTGTCACCCCGTGCCATCTCGACCGGCTCGATGTCGAAGAGCTTCTCGCTTGCGGGTCTGCGACTCGGGTGGCTCACCGGACCGAGCGAGGTGCTCGAGCAGGTGATGATCCATCGCGACTACAACACGATCAGCGTTGGCATGATCGATGATCATTTCGCGGCGCTCGCCCTCGAGCATGCTGATGCGATTCTCGATCGCAGCCGACACATCACGAGGACCAACCTGGCCATCCTGAGCGAGTGGGTCGATGCCGAGCCGCTCATCAGCTGGGTGAAGCCTCAGTCGGGCACCACGGCCCTGCTGCGGTACGACCTCGACGTTCCCTCGCGGGATCTCTGCGTCGACCTTCTCGAAAAGACCGGCGTCTTGCTCCTGCCGGGAAGTGCCATGGACATGGAGGGTTGGCTTCGCATCGGTTACGCCAACGCCACCCACGTGCTCGAAACCGGCCTGCCGCTGATCAGCTCCTACCTCCACACCTTGCCCTAGCGAAAATCTAGAGTGGCCACATGGCTCGTCACGGCTCGCGGATCGACTTTTTCGACCTCCCCGGTGATGTGGTCAACGCAATTCAAAGCTCGCTGGGCTCTCCCGTTGTGGCTGCGCAAAATGCTGCCGGAGGATTTACGCCCGGACCTGCAGCGAGATGCAATCTCGAAGACGGACGGACGGTCTTCATCAAGTCCTGTGGTAACGATCTCAGCCCGCTCGCCACGACGATGCACCGCCAAGAATCTTTGATTCTCTCATCACTACCGGAGCACTTCCCGGCGCCTTCGCTCATCACAACGGTCGACCAGGGTGGTTGGTTCGCACTGGTGACCGAGTGCATCAAAGGTGAGATGCCCGCCGCCCCGCTTGATGGGCCAGCGGTGAAGAGCGTGTTGGATCTCGTGACCGAACTTGCCGAGCATGGAGCCGACTGCAACATTCCCGACGCATACCCGGTCGGAACGCATGAATTGGAGCGAATCAACAGATGGGCATGGCGGAAGATTCGGGACGAGGAACTGCACACCCACCTCGACGGCTGGTCTGCCCGCAACCTTGACCGGCTCATCCACCTTGAGGATGACTGGATACAGGCGGCGAGTGGATCCAATCTGCTGCATCGAGATCTACGGACGGACAACATGATCATTGGGCCGGAGCGCAGCGTTGCGGTTGACTGGCCCACAGCGAGCTTCGGCGCCCGTTGGGTTGATCTCGTCGGTCTGCTTCCTGCCCTCCACCTCGACGGGGGCCCACCACCCGATGCGGTCTTCGATTCCCACCCGGTGGCGATCGGAGCGGAGTCCTCGGCCGTCGACTGCTACCTCGCTGCGCTGGCAGGTTTCTTCACACGACAGGCCCTCCTGCCACCGGTGCCAGGCGTTGAAGGGGTGCGCCAGTTCCAGGCCGACCAAGGACGCGTCGCAAGAACATGGCTCGCCAAGCGACTTGATCGGACCTGAGCTTGCGACCCCGAGTTAGTCAGGCGGCGGCTCGGCGCTGACAGATGTCGCCCATGTGCGCTGTGCGTCTGCGTTGAAGAACTTCCGCTCGACCGCATCAGCCAGATCGATCTCGAACGACGTTGCGAGCGCACTGACCAGAACGAAGACGTCGGCGAGCTCATCGCCCAGATCGTCAACCGTGAGCTCTGCGTAGTTTTTCGACCAGGTCTTCTTCAGTTCGCCCGCGACCTCTCCGACTTCTTCTGTGAGCAATGAAAGGAGGCGAAGCGGGTCGGTGGTGAAGCCTCGATCGTTACGGACGCTGGCAATGCGCTGTTGAAGTTGCGGAAGCTCACTCACCAGCGTGACGATACATCGACGTGCCTGAGGCTGGTCAGGCCAACCGACGGGCGCGGGCTCGGGCCAGGATGGTCAAGACCGCTTGCTCGATCCATTCAACGAGTGGGCGATTGGCCCGCCCAACCATCTGACGAATCGCTCCACTTCGTGTGAGCTCGACCGCACCGACAAGTTGCTCGTCGACTCGAATACCAAGAATCACCGAGGTGCCTGCGGTGACCGGGTCGACATAGTCATATAGGCAATTTCTCAGCAGCCGGGCCCACTCCGTCAAGTGATCTGGATCGACCGGCAACAGCAGATCGACCCGACCTTCGCGTTCACGGTGGCATGCTCTGGCGATCGGTGGGTGTTCGAAGGTGACCGGGCGCCGTTGTTCCCCGACGATGGGGGCCATACGAGCATGTCGCCATTCCCGCACCATCGGCCGCCGCTCACCGATCGGCTGAGTCGGCGGACGCAGCGCTTCATCCGCGCCGCGCCCACCTGCGGTGACGGCTTCGGTTGCGATGCCTTCTGCCTCGAGCAACGTCGTGAGCTGTTCGGACGGATCGACCCTCGGGGTTGGGGCAGGGAGGGCCGGCTCACCGAGCTGCTGTAACCGACGTTCGAGTTCGGCAACCGTCGGCCTGATCGGTCCAACCCGATCCTGCGCGCGATCCCACGAATCAAGCGCGGCCAGAAGACGGGCGGGTCCGCCATCGCCTGCACTCCGCAACAGTCGAACGACGGTCGGGGCGGGAACATCACCGAGCGTGCGTTCGAGCAGTCGAAACTCATCGACGCTGCAGGTGTGATCATCGGCCGATTCATCGCCCGACTCTCGAAGCACAGTTGCGGCACGATCGGGGTCGAGCGAGTGTGCCGCAAGGACACACGCCAAGCTCCACCAATTGATCGAGCCCGAGAGATGCTCCGCAACCGCGCGAATGAGGGGCCGGTTGCTGCGGTCACCGAACTGGCGCCGAACCGCCGAAACCGGGTCGGGCCCACGCAGTACACCAGTGGCCCAGCGAGGCACCTCACGAACGTCGTCAGTGGAAAGCCGGAGCAGCGGCCACGCTGATCGAGCAGCAAGGGCCACAAGATCGAGGTCTGCAGGATCACCGGTGGCCGGAGTCCACCAGCCCTCGGCCAGCCCACCGGCAAGCAACTCTCGACGAATGTCCGCCTCCCACCGATCAGGGTTCGCAGCACGCAAGCTGGCGCTGGTGCGAAGTCGACCAACCCAGGCTCCCGGTTGAATCGACACGTCCACTACACGCTCGCCTTCGAGGAACACCAAACCCAGCCGCACTCGGGCCTCGGTCTGATCGACAGACAGGGCAGCGACCGGCTCTTCGTCGTGCATGATCATCTGCCAGGGCGGCCCGCCATCGAGCCCGCAGTTGGCATGCGACGGCCGTGGGGTCGCCGAGAGTTCACCTTCGAGTTGCAACATTCCTTGCGTGGCCTTCCGCCGCTGTGAGTGGCCAGTCGATCCTGGCTACGTGAATTGTCCGAGGGCCCGATGTGGCTCGTCACAGTCGCCCGCACGGCCTCTTGAACGCTTGGCCTGCACCGACTCTCGGCTACGAACGTACGTTCCCATACTTCGTCACAACCCGCAAGGGGGAATCCCAACTTTCAGCGACACCAGGCCGCCCGGTCAGAACGTCCAGTCAACGCCGGTTTCTTTCTCAGACAGCTCCCACAACCGTTCCATGACGGCCTTGTCGTAGGCGTATGGCTCGAGTGTTCCCTTCCCTACGGGCCCAACCCATTCGCTGCGACCGGTTGGCCCATAGAGAGCGCGACCTTCAAGGCCGTCCTCGGTGGCGCACATGACTTCGGGGTAGGCCCCCTGTTCGGCAGATTGCACCAGTGGCGACATCGACATGAGCTTGAACGCGATCCGCGTCACCAAGTTGCCGCTGGAAGAAATCAGCGATGTGTTTGATGAGCCGGGATGGCACACGTAGACCTCGACGTTCGAGTTCGCCGCCGCCAGACGGTCCTGGAGTTCGTAGGCGAACATCATCTGCGCCAACTTGCTTTGGGAGTAGGTCTTGTTCTGGTGATAGTTGGCGTCCCAGTTCATGTCATCGAACTGGATCGTCCTTATGCCCATCTTGTAGCCGAGGCTCGCGACCACGACGACCCGACCCTGCGACGCCTCGATTCGCTCGAATAGCAGACCGCTCAACAGGAAGTGGCCGTAGTGGTTCGTGGCGAGCATGCTCTCGTGGCCGTCCACGGTGAGCTTCTGCGACGGCACTTGGGCGATCGCGGCGTTGCAGATCAGCGCGTCGATGCGGGGAACGATGTCGAGAACGGCGGCGGCCGCCTCCCGCACGCTGTCGAAGGATGCGAGATCCATTCGGATGAATGACACCTCAGCGTCCGAACCGAACTCTTCCTTGAGCCGTGCGACCGCTGCCTCCGATCGCTCGACGCTGCGATTGAGCATCACCACCTTGGCGTCCGCGCGCAGCAGAATACGAGTCGCCTCAAAGCCTGTGCCGGCGTTCCCGCCGGTGATGAGAAAGCTCTTTCCGTCCTGAGGATCGAGTCGTTCTGGCGTCCAGCCTTGGGGCCCGAAGGTTGTGTCTGGCATTTCCTATTCCTGTCGTCATTCAGCTCTCGAGCTGGGGGCGTTTGAGGTTGAGTGGTCCACAGCTGTCGGCCGGACGCACGCCCACAATTCTGGCGGGCCGACGCCAGCGTCGATACGGTCCCGCACATGACGCTCTCACGATCTGGCGACGCCCTCACGCGTATCGAAGACGATCATCTTCTGCGAGGCAACACAACCTTCGTGGCCAACCTGGACCTCGGTCACGCAGCGTCGGTCGTTTTCGTGAACTCGACGATGGCCCACGCCAACATCGGCGACGTCGATGTGAGCGAGGCACTCGCAGCACCGGGAGTGTTGGCCGTCGTGACGGCGGCGGACCTTGAGGCGGCTGGGCTCAGGCCGACGGTCGGCGTCGCGCCCGAGTTCCCAAAGGATGCTGCTCGTGAGATCTTCGCCCGCTCGCGGGTTCGTTATGTCGGGCAACCGATTGCGGCAGTGATCGCAGAAACCGAAGCCCAAGCGGCCGATGCGAGCGAACTCGTGATCGTCGATTACGAGCCCCTTGAAGCGGTCATCGATCTCGCGACGGCCCACGACGGACGGCCGCTGTTCAGCGAGCCGTCCAACGTGCTGGTCACCGAGTCGTTGCCCGATTCAGAGCCGGTCGATATCAGCCAGTTCGAAGCAAGCGTGTCGGCGACGATCAACAACAATCGAGTAGCGCCATGCCCGATCGAGCCGCGAGTGGCCGGTGCGCTGTGGGATGAGTCAGGTCGACTGTTTCAGTTCGCTTCCTGCCAGGGCGTCCACCCGATCCGGGCCACGCTGGCGAAGTACTACGGGCTCGAAACCGAACAGGTGCGGGTCACCACCGCCGACGTCGGCGGCAGCTTCGGGTCGAAGGGTGGCCAATACCCCGAGGAGATCATCCTTGGCCATCTCGCACGCACGGTGCAACGGCCCGTGCTGTGGGCGCCGACTCGTTCGGCCGACATGGTGGGCCTCGGCCACTCACGCGCTCAGCTGCAACACATCGAGATCGGCGGCGATCGGAACGGAAAGATCCGAGCCCTGCAAGCGACGGTCCGGGTCGATTGCGGTGCCTACCCCGTGGCCGGCCTCGCCCTCGCCCGCAACACCGGCCGCATGATGCCCGGCCCCTACGACATCGAGCACGTCCATTGGGAACTCGAAGCCGTCGTGACCAACTCGACACCGATCGTCGCCTACCGAGGGGCCGGCCGCCCGGAGGCGGGGGCGTTGGTGGACCGGGCCATCGATCTGTTCGCAGCCGAGATCGGCATGGCGCCCGAAGAGGTTCGCCGCATGAATCTGCTCGAAAGCGAACAGCTGCCCTTCACCAACCCGACGGGCGTCATCTACGACTCGGGCGACTACCAACAAGCGTTCGAGATGGCGACAAGCGAGCTCGATCTGCCCGCACTCCGAGCCGAGCAGGCCGAACGCCGAGCGGCGGGATCAACCAAACAACTCGGCGTTGGGTTCTCGGTATTTGTCGATCGCACAGCGGGTGTTCCTGGCTCTGAGTACGGGTC
>CALJSB010000077.1 GCA_937976305.1 uncultured Acidimicrobiales bacterium | reverse complement strand
GCCATTTGGGCCAGGCTGTTCGATTCGACAATGGCGTTCTGCGGCAGCGTTGCCGGCTGCACGATCGCCGTGTTGATCGAGGAGGACTGGGTCTCGGCTGCGCTCTTGAGCTGGGTGATCCGGGAGATCTCGCCGGAGAGGAACTGCTGATCAGAAGCAGCCTGTGGTGCCACCGAACTCACGGGCGGGACGCTGAACCCAGCTTCACCGATTCGAGCCAAGAAGGGCTCCATCGCGGTTTGGATGGCGTCGTTGGCCTCGGTCAGGCGGGTGCGCAGATCTTCGAGTTCGGTTTCGTAGGCCTCGATGTCGGGCTGACGCAGCGCCTCTTCTTGATCAACAAGGCGATCGATGTAGGTGTCGGCGATGGTTTGGGCCACGAGCTGGGCTCGTTCGGCGTCGTCCTGGCGGACACGGATCGACACGATGTCGGTCTCGGCGGCCTGCTCGATCACCGTCGCCTGGCCGACCTGTGACGCAACTTCGCCGACCCGATCGTCTGAGGTGAGCTTGCCTGCAACTTCGAGGTAAATCTGCGGGCTGGATAGCACCTCGACCTGGTTGAGTACGAACCGGTCGGGTGTGTTGCTGGTTCGGGCGTCGTCCGGCGGCGAGATCTCGACCTTGGCCACCGACTCGAACGTGTTGCTGACGGGTGCACCGGCAAACAGCAGCGGCAAGATGCCGAGCTCGGCGAAGATCAAGACGACCCACCAGCGACGTTTCAGCGCTGCGGTGACGAATGAGAGTTCCATCAGTTGTTCTCTTCCATGAGATCGTTTGTGTTCTCGGCGGGCCGGACTCGTTCGAGTACCAACCCAGCGACGCGTCCGGTGGCAATTGAGCCGCGACGCAGAATGTGGACCAGGCTTTGCTTTTCGACCTTTTGACCGTTGGCCTTCAGTAGAGATTTCGAACCATCGTCAGACGGCACACCATGACGGCTCAGAATCTCCGACATACCTCGGCCGTAGAGATAGTGCTGCTTCAGCATGGGGCGCAACCCACGGCGATGCCGATAGTGCATGACGGCATCGTCTCGATAACCCAGTTCGACACCATTTCGAAGCATCGCCCACGAGAAGGCAATGTCCTCTCCCCTGGTGAGACCAACATCGAAGCCACCAGCAGCGGCAAAGACATCGGCCCTGACGGCCATGTTGGCCGACACGAGGTACGGATGTCCGAGGAAGCTCGGATTGCCACCCGGCGTTGCCGGCGGGCGCCAGTTTTCTTGTCCCTGCACTGCGAGCAGCTCCTCTTCGAGGAAACCGCCGACGGCGCCGAAGTCGGCCAGCGCTTCGAGTAGTGTCGAGGCCCAGCACTTGTCCGCAATGTCGTCGCCGTCGCAGAACAACAGACGTGGCGTCGTAGCAGCTTGGGCGCCGCTGTTGCGGGCGTGAGAAGCGCTGCGGTGATCTGATGAATCGATGATGCTGACGACGGGTGCTGCTGGGCCAGCAAGCCGGACGAACTGCTCGATGGACCGATCGAGACGGGATCGGTGCGATGTGTCGTCGGTGTTGAGGGAGATCACCAGCTCCCATGGGTCGGTGACATCTTGATGGGCCAAAGCGACAAGCTGCTCGTCGAGCTGCGCATCGACAGCACCGACCGGAATGACGACCGAAAACGTCGGCGTGGTGTCGGTGTTGGTTGATTCAGTGCTGGCTGATTCAGTGCTGGCTGATTCAGGGCTGGTCGAATCAGTACTCATGACGTACGCCCCGTCAACTCACGAAGCGCAAGAGGGATGAACTTCGGACTCCGGATGAAGTAGCGGTGAAACATCCGCTTCGGTTCTTGCGAGAAGCGATGGAACCACTCGAGTCCGTAGCGCTGCATCCATTCAGGAGCCCGCTTCCGCAGGCCCAAATACAGCTCAGCCGAAGCACCAAGGCACAACAACATGGGACCCGGGACGTTGTCTGGCCACAGCTCCTGAAACTCCGTTGCGATGAGCCCATCTTTCGGGAAGCCCAGACCGACAACGACGTAGTCAGCCCGACTCTCGAGGGCCCGGTCAACGAGCTCGACGGCGAGTTCCCTCGCC
Source organism: uncultured Acidimicrobiales bacterium (assembly GCA_937976305.1). GTDB lineage: Bacteria > Actinomycetota > Acidimicrobiia > Acidimicrobiales > SZUA-35 > CALEWY01. The sequence continues at coordinate 4,786 of CALJSB010000077.1, read as the reverse complement.
GCGCTGCGATCGGCCGAGATCATCGGCGCAACCATCACAGATGCCGCCGGGTGTTCGGCTTGTAGTCCGCTGGCAATCTGGGCCGACGCGGCCAGGACCACGACGCTGCGGCCGGTACGAGCCATCTCTGGCCACCAATGAGCGAACATGGTGCTGCCAGCGATGCGCGCCGGCAACGGTCGCCGCGCCATCTTGCTGAACTGGTAGATCGGCCACCCATCGGGCAGCACGAACTCAGCACCGGCGAACTCGCTGTTCAACCACGCGTTGTCCGCCTCTTGGAGGCGAATGATGATGTCTGAGTTGGGCGTCACCAGCAACGTTGGACGGGGATCCTCTGGCTTCCATTCGAGCAGTTCTTCGGCCACAACTCGCTCGTTTGGGGCAGAGATGAAGCCGAGCCCAAAGAGTTCAATCCGATCTCGATCACTGAGCGCGCCTGAGCCCCCGCCAGCAGCGGGGTTCTCGGTGGTCTGCAGTTGCATCGGATCGTTATCCACGTGCCATCTCCGGGGGTGCAGAGAACGCCTTGTAGAGCCTACGGCTTGATATTGACTCGCTGAGGGAGCCACGAGAGCAGGGGCTCTCGTGGCGGGCGGACCCACCGCAAAAACGGGGGGGCCTATTCATCTTTCGGTCCAAATCGCCCAACCATGAATGATGTTCCGGTGAACCCGACGTACACCGTTCCGAATTCATCAGGAGATCCGCCGATCGTTTTGATTCCTTGGTAGTTCCCGAGAGGAGCAGCGGAAATCAGCTGCCAACTCTCGAACAGGTCGGTTGTCCGGTACACACCGGTCTCCCCATTGATATTGCCATAGGCATAGACCGCAGCCGGACCACCCTCGGTTTCGGGGGCCCCATACCCCATCGACTGGATGCGTTGCGTGCCGGCAATGGCTTGCCACGTGTCGCCGCCATCCCGGCTCTCGAACGCAGGAAAATCGCCTTCGTTGAGCACACCCGGGGTGAAAATGAGGTGACCAGCGTCGGTTGGCGAGGTGAGGAGTGTGGCGTTGAAGAAACCAACCGTCCACCCCGTGGGCAGGTTGGTGCTTTCTCGCAACTCCCAGGTCGAACCACCGTCGACCGAGCGGTAGATCCCGAAATTCTTGTGGTAGAGGTAGAACGTCGAGGGTTCGATCTTGTCCGCTGCCAACACCTTGCGGTTCAAGAACAGCTGACTGTGCGAGCCGCCGCGGTACACACCGTTGGCGTCGAGTTCATCTTCGGTACCAGGAAGCACGATTCGTTCCCAGGTTGCGCCCTGATCACGGGTGACGTGAGGGGCACCGTTGAACGTCGGTAGCCATACGAGGTTCGACGTGTCAGACGTCGACACGGCGATATTGCCGTAGCGCAGTTCTTCTGGGTGGTCGCCGTCGTAGGACGCAAACCGCTGCCAGGTTTGGCCGCCATCGGTGGAGAACCCTGAGTGGAAGGCAAGACCATCGTCCTCGCAGCACCGACGCTGATCGCCAACGGTCACGGCCACGAAGTTCGGGTCAGCTGGGCTTCCGTCGAGATCCCATGCGGTATTGAAGCGGGGCGTTGGCCCTTGGATCGCGTCGGCGGCCGTGTCGCCGCCGTGCCAGAAGATCGGCCGATCCCAGTGAGCGGTGACGACGTTGCCGTCGGCCATGCCGAGCACATCGTTGGACACCAACTCTTCGATGCCGAGTGTGTCGCAGACCATGTTGAAGTTGGCCGAACCATCGAGCACGGCGTTCCAAACACCAAAGCCCTCGGGCACCCACACCTTGTTGGGCTCTGACCGGTCAAAGAACAACGACCCGGTCGGCAGGAACGTGTCGCCGTATTGATCGATCCAATCAATGGTGGGACACGACGTGGTGACGTTCATCCGCTCCCACGATTCGCCACCGTCGACCGATTGGTAGAGCTGATCGCCAATGCCGCGGTCACCCACCAAGATGTGCTCGGCATCGTCAGGGTTGACCGCCACCTTTTCGTAGTTGCGTTCGTTCGCCGGGCCAGTCTCGGTGATCGATTCTCCATCGATCACAAGGACTCGGCCGGGTGCGCGCTCGGTGACCCACAATCGACCGTCAGGCCCGAGATCAGCGTCGAAAGGCATTCCGTCTGACGCCGAGAACAGCGCCCACGTCGCTCCCCCATCAGTCGATCGGTACACACCGTTCTGTCCGCTGGCCGAGGCAACACCGGCCCACACGGTTTGGCCCATCTCATCGGTGCGGACAAAGAGCACGCCTGCGGGATCGTCTTCGGAATCGTCGCCGGGGACGACGTCGATTCGGTTGAAGCTCGTGCCGCCGTCGTTGCTGACCCAGAGACCCTCTGTTCGGGTCCCAAGCCAGACCTGATCGGGGTTCGATGGGCTGACCGCCACACGCTCACCGTTGGTTCGGAACTCGGCGTTGCCATCAACAAAGAATGTCTCGTTACTGGCCGTCCACGTTTCGCCTCGATCGGTCGATTGCAGCAACCGTCCGTTTGACTCGGGGCTGCGGCTACCGACGAGCAGGAAGATGCGATCGGAATCTGAGGGATCAACACCGATCGACTCGACCGCGTAGTCGGAGATCATTGGGTCGGGAACGGTCTCGAAGTCGAGCAGCTGCTGCCACATGCCGTCGTCGCCGTAGACGTAAGCGCCGCCGACATCGGTACGCATCAGGATCGTTTCGCCATCAGGGCTCGAGACACCTCCGGTCACAAAGCCACCGGCACCAGACGACAACACGCTCCACTCGTACTCGTCGGCCACGGAGCTTGGCGGATCTTCCAGCTCGGGCGCCGTCTCTGAAACCGGGCCCGATTCGGTGGTGCGCGACGGTTCGAAGGTGGTTGAGTTGGTTTCTTCGGGCTCGCTGTTCGTGCACGCAGCCGCGACAACGCAAAAGGCGACCAGCATCGCAACGACGGAGCGTCGTGAGCGTTCCTTTCGGCGTGCGGGGCGAAGGTTCATTGTTGAGGGTGAGCAGCCGTATGCGGTGCCGAGGCAGACAGCGAAGCCGCTGCCGTCGACCCCACCGTAAGCGGCTCGGGCCGAATCGGAAGCTGCGTCAGCGGCACCGAGGCGTTGCTGATCTCCGCTGAGGCGACAAACAGTGATGCAAGACGGGCCCCTTCGGTTGCGGATGCGAACTCGCTCTGGACTCGTCGTCGGCCAGCGGCCCCCATGCGACTTCGCAACGCAGGGTCGTTCACGAGTGCATCGATCCGGTCTCGCAGGGCTGCTGCGTCGCCCGGCGGCACGATGAAGCCGGTTTCGCCGTCGATGACGAGTTCGCTCACGCCGCCGACCTGGGTGGCGATCACGGGTAGGCCAGATGCGCAGGCTTCCATGAGGCTGACAGGTACGCCCTCGGCAAAGCTCGGCAACACGAAGACGTCGGATTGGCCCAAGATCTCTGCCACTTCATCCTGGCTGCAGTAGCCGGCGAACGTGACAGACCCGCCGACACCAACCTTGTTCGCGTGCCGCTCGAACGAACTGCGGGCTGGGCCGTCGCCAACAACGGTCAACTCGACGTTGGTGCCGTTTTGGCGGGCCGCCGCGACCGCGTCGAGCAGGATCGTGAGGCCCTTGACGTGATCGAGCCGGGCAACAAAGGCCAGTCGGGTGACGCCAGATTGGGCACTCTCTGAGACAGCGGTGCTCGATCGAGGCGAGGCGTCGTAGCGGTCGGCATCGACACCGCAGTGCACGATGTGCAGACGGTCGGCTGCCTCTTCGCTGCTGAGCAACTGGGCCTGGCTACGAGCAAACCATGAGATACAGGACACGAAGCGAGCTCGCTCGATCTTGGTACCGAGGTGCCATACGTTGGCGTCGAAGAACACTCCGGGACCGTGCAAGGTGAAGCTGAACGGACGACCAGACAGCTCAGCCGCCAGCATGGCGACCGACGTCGCCACATCACCAAAGTGGGCGTGCACGTGCGAGATGCCACGAGCTTCGATCTCGTCTGCGACAACACCAGCTTCAGCGAAGTACGCCACCTGCTTGAGCGAGCCACTCAGCCCAGGACGAGCCGTTGACGCCGCAAGCTTCAGAGCCGAAAGCGTGCGCTTGGGCCGCTTCAACAACCCGAGGAGGTGGGCTTTCGCCATCCGAGCAGCCGACGGTGGAAACACATAGAACGTGCGCTCGCGCTCGGCTCGCTGTTCATCACCAACCATGTGCTCGTCGCCAGGGCGGCGCACCGCAAAGGTGTCAACCTCAACGCCAGCAGAGCGGACCGATGCGACCTCGCGTTGAATGAAGGTGTCCGTCGCTCGCGGGTACTCCATCGTGAAGTACCCGACCCGCACGGGGTTACTCACCTCAACGACCACCCATCGGCATTGGGGAGCCGGTAGAGCGCTCGAGGGCCTCGTCCAGGCTGTAGCGAGGCTGCCATCCGAGCAAGCGCTTCGCCTTCTCGTTCGAATACACGAACGGCTTGAAGCGGGCGTCGACCTGGTCGGGCAAGGCAATGCTCGGAAGCTTGGCCCGGCCATCGAAGAACGAGCGGTTGATCGCCGCTCCGACGCGGGCAGCTGCCTGCATCACGGGCAGTGGGACGGGGATCGACGAAGGAACCTCGATCATCGCCTTCACTTTGTCGGCGTAGTCGGCCTGGGTGGGGAGGTCGTCGTCCACGATGTTGATTACTTCGCCATCGAGGCTGGCAACGGATGCGGGATCACCGAGGAGCTGGGCCGCCAACACGATCGCTTCGGCGGTGTTCTCCACGTAGGTGATCGGCGGCTTGGCCTTGAACCCGACACGAAGGTTGATCGGCCCGAACTCGCC
>CALJSB010000076.1 GCA_937976305.1 uncultured Acidimicrobiales bacterium | reverse complement strand
GACGTTCGATCTTGGTTCGCTTGAGGGTCAGGATGTGGTGTTGTGGTTTTGGGCTCCGTGGTGACCGTTTTGACGTCGTGAAGCCCCCACGGTCGTGGAGGTCAGAGAACAGTTTGGTGATGAGGTGCAGATCATCGGCATCCCCGGCTTGAGCTCGGATGAGGGTGCGATGCTCGAGTTTGTCGAGTCGACGGGGTCTGACGGGATCCCGCACATTCTCGATATGAGTGGTGAGTTGTGGGCGCGCTTTGGCGTGACCCAGCAGCGCACCTACGTCTACGTCAATAACGATGGCGAGCAGCGCATTGCCGGGTATGGCTCATTGCCGGCTGACGTCGAGGATCTCATCGCTCGCTAGACGCGACTCGGCGGAATCCGCTTGCGCAGACTCCGCCGAGAGAGAACGTCAGCTCTTCAGCTTCGCTCCGTCAACTTCTGCCGTGGTCAGTTGGTACCGGTGTACTGACGGAACTCGGTTGAGTCGGCGAAGAACAGCAACATGTCGACTCGGTTGATATCGCCGCTCTCGAGTCGATCGGTCCAGTAGGCAACGCCTGCTGGTTCGCCGGGGCGGCCCAGCACATGACGGTAGGCGTGATCGAGGAACTCGACGTCGGAGTCGACATCAGGGAACCGCTCGATGAACTCAGGCGAGGTCGAGAAGAACGGAACGAAGTCGGCGACCGTGGCCCCGGCGGCGATCTGGCCTTGCCAGAATGCGAAGCCACCTGGCTCTGCGTTCCGGCCGAGAATGGCCATGTAGAGGCGAGCGATCGATGCATCGGTTCCGGTCGAGCCTCGGTAGGCCTCGGCGGTGCTGATGCCAAACTCCGAGCGAACGATCAGGTCGAAGCTCGAACCGAGTTCGCCGATTGCGTACACCACGATGTTCTGTCCTGGTGCCACGTTGACCGGTGCGTTGAACAGCACATCGGTGGTACCGGCTGCTGCGATTCCGGTGGGGTAGGTGCCGGTTGCCAGCTGGATCGTTCCGGCCTCACCGTTGGTGATGTTGGTGAGCCCGGGGACGGGTGCACCAGCGGCCACGATGTCCACGGCGGGAGCGGCGGCAGTATGGCGAACCGAGATGCGTCCGGCGGTAGTGGACGTTGTCGTCGAGGTGTCGTTGACGAAGGCGCTGAGCGTTGGCGTTCCGTCGCCAGCGAGGTGGGCGACGAGATCGATGTCGAAGCCACCTTCCGGCACCGTCACGGTTTGGGTGATTGCGGCACCGCTCAGGGCGTCGGACGTCGGAGCGGGATTCGCAGCAGCGACGAAAATCTCGACGACATAGTCACCGGGGGCCAGGCTCACCGGATCGGAAACCGTCTTGGGTGCAAACCCTGGGATCAGCAGGGCGCCGTTGACGTAGACGTCGACTTCCAGGCCGGGAACGCCGTGGACGGCGCGAACGTCACTGTTCGCCGACCCGAGGGCGGTGAAGCGCTGCGTTACGAGCGTGAAACTGCTGGAGAGGTCGCCGATGGCGTACACCACGAGATTGGTGCCAGGGCGAAGCTCGACGGGGGCATCAAACAGCACGTCGGTTGTTCCCGCAGCGGCGATCCCGGTTGGGTAGGTGTCGGCGGGGAGATCGACGGACGCTTCGCTTCCGTTGGCAATGTTCGTCAACGGGGCAACGGCTGCGCCAGCGGCGACGATGTCGACGGCTGGGGCCTGTGCGGTGTGGCGGATCGTGACGCGTCCGGTTGCTGTGTCGGCAGTCGGGCTGAGGTCGTTGGCGAAGGCGCTCGCGGTGATCGCACCGTCGGCTCCGAGGTGTGCAACCAGGCTCACGCTGTCTCCGGCGATACTCGGAGAGAGCTCGAGCACGGCACTGTCGGTCCGGCCAGCGGCGGTGGCGGCTGGTTCGTCGTTGGCGGCGAAGATGGCTACATCGAGGGTGCCTGCGGGGACAGCAACCGGACCGGCGACGGTCTCGGGTGTGAACCCGGGGAGCAACAGGTTGCCGCCGGCGTACACGTCGACGATCACGCCGGGGACGCCATGAACGACGTAGACGTCGGTTGTGTCGGTCTGGGCACCTGCCGGCACGGCTGCGACCGCGGCGAGAGTGGTGAGTATCGCGACGAGCGCGACAAACAAGCGTTTCATGGTGGATCTTTCTCCTTCTGCCTGCGCACCTTGGGCGAGAGTGAAGTAGGTGCGTCTTGGTCGGTGTTTCGGTCGGGTCGTTGTGATTGGATGCGCGGTTCTGACTCGAAGTGTTCCGCGACGTCGAACGGCATCCCTGTCAACAAGCGCTGCTTCAACAAAGCTGTGGCATCATGACCCGTCCCGTTCAACGCTTGACCGATCACCACTCGGATGGCTGGTTGCCCGGCGTGTCGGTGAGGGCGATGGTCTGCCTCGTTGCGTTGTGCTCTGCGATGTTTGCGCCTGCGGGTCCAGCGGACGCACAAACAGAGGACACTCCGACGTTCCACTCAGGTCACTCCGTGGTGCTCCGGCTCTATGAGGCATCGTTTGGCCGAAGCCCTGATGTCGCTGGGGCGACGTATTGGCTGAATGCGTACAACTCGGGGGAGTGGTCGCCGAGAAGAATCGCCAACTTCTTCGCAACTTCCGATGAGTTTGCATCGATCTACGGAACGAATGTGTCGACCGAAGAATTTGTCGCCGTGGTGTACGAGAACGTGCTCGGCCGCCAACCGGATCAGAGCGGGTTCGACTTCTGGGTCGGTGCCATCGACGACGGAATGCCGCGAGCCGAAGCGATCTTGCTCATCTCGAACGCTCCCGAGTTCATCAAGAACCATCCGCTTCCGAGTGATGCCGAACCAGACATCGGCCCGACTGGAGAAGTGGTCACGGCTCGCCACGTCGGCTCGCTCCTCGATGCCGCTGCTGAGACCCGAGCCGATGATAAAGGCCCAACAACGTCTTCGGATGGCGGAGATGACCCCGATAGCGGAGATGACCCGCCGACAGCCTCCACCTGTCGGCCCGATGTCGTGTTTGGGCCGACGCTTGATGCAGCCGCACAAATCAATGTCTCGTCTGACTGCCCTGCCGGGGCGGAGCTGGTCGGCATCATCGCAGCAGATCAGGGGAAGGCCCAGCAGGTCGGCCCCGGCCCGGTGATTGACCTTGCGTTCCTCGCGCAAGTCTGCGTCGGCGAGTTGCAGGCGATCGAATGGGATCTTCTGATCTTGCTGCCGGACGGCTCTGAGTTGGGCCCCTTCACGGGCACAGCACTGCGGACGTGCGACGCCCCATCGGGCAGCGGTCTGTAACCAGGCGAAGACAAACAGTACAGATTTGGGCTTCGTCCTCACGCGAAGGTGGGCCTTGGCGCGGCCCGGCTCGTAGTCTCGACCCGACGACGCCGAGGTGAATATTGATGACCGAATTTTTCCCAACTGTGCATGGTTCGATTCCCTACGAGGGACCCGACTCGGACAACCCGCTGGCCTTTCGTTGGTATGACGCCGATCGAGTCGTGGCCGGCAAATCGATGCGAGATCACTTGCGGTTTGCCGTTTGCTACTGGCACAGCTTTGCCTGGGACGGCGCTGACATTTTCGGAGCCGGCACCCTCGACCGGCCATGGATCACCGATGCAGGCGACCCGATCGACGCTGCAAAGCAGAAGATGTCTGCCGCGTTTGAGTTCTTCGAGAAGCTCGGCGCTCCGTTCTGGTCGTTCCACGATCGTGACATCGCACCGGAAGGGGCAACGTTTGCAGAGTCGGCTGCCAACCTCGAGATCATGGTCGACGAAGCAGCAGGTCACATGGAGCGTCTCGGCAACAGGTTGTTGTGGGGGACCGCCAACGCCTTCTCGAACCCTCGCTATCAAGCCGGGGCATCCACGAATCCCGACCCCGAAGTGTTCGCCTATGCCGCGGGCCAGGTCTGTCTTGCACTCGAAGCGACCCATCGGCTCGGTGGCGAGAACTATGTTTTGTGGGGCGGTCGAGAGGGATATGACTCCCTGCTGCACACCGACCTGGGTCGCGAACAGGATCAGCTCGCCCGCTTTCTCGCCATGGTGGTTGAGCACAAAAAGAAGATCGGCTTTGAGGGCACGATCCTGCTCGAACCAAAGCCGTGCGAACCGACCAAGAATCAGTACGACTTCGACGTCGCTACCTGCTTTGCCTTTCTGCAGAAGTACGACTTGGTCGATGAGGTGCGGGTCAACATCGAGGTCAACCACGCCACACTCTCAGGGCATGACTTCGCACATGAAGTGGCTGTTGCGATGCAGTCCGGAATCTTCGGCAGCATCGATGCCAACCAAGGCGATGATCGCCTCGGGTGGGACCTCGACCGCTTCCCGATGTCGGTCGAGCAGATGACGCTCGGCACCTACGAGATTCTGAAGGGCGGCGGGTTTGACACCGGCGGCTTCATGTTCGACACGAAGCTTCGCCGCCAATCGATCGAACGAGAAGATCTCTTTCACGGTCACATCGGCGGCATGGACACGCTCGCTCGCAGCCTGTTGGCCGCTTCAGCAATGCTCGAAGACGGCGCGCTCACTGACCTTGTCGATGCTCGCTATAGCGATTGGGATGCCGAACTTGGTTCAGCAATTCTCAGCGGAGAAACTTCGCTTGGCGAACTGCGGGACCGAGCCATGGGGCAGCCCGAGATCAGCCGCCGATCGGGTCAGCAGGAACGGCTCGAAAATCTCGTTGCTCGCTACATCGAGAGATTCGCCTGATGCCACTGGTTACCGGTGTCGATTCCTCGACCCAATCGGTCAAGGTCGAGGCCCGCGATCTTGAGAGCGGCGATCTTGTCGCCAGCGGATCGGCCCGCCACCCGGCAACGCAGCCACCAATCAGCGAGCAGGACCCAAACTCGTGGTGGGCAGCGCTGGTTGAGGCCGTGGGGCAGTTGGGGGAATGTCGATCTGATGTGGTTGGCCTCGCGGTGGCCGGTCAACAGCACGGTTGTGTTCTGCTCAATGACGCTGGTGGCGTCGTGGCTCCTGCGCCGCTCTGGAACGACACGCGGGCCGCAGATGATGCTGTCGGTCTTGTTGCGGCCCTCGGTGCGGAAACGTGGGCTCGGTCGTGTGGCAGCGTGCCCGTCGCCGCCTTCACGATCGCCAAGCTGGCTTGGTTTGCTCGCACCGATCCGTCGATCCTCGATCGAGTGGCGCGGGTCATGTTGCCGCACGACTATCTCACCTGGCGGCTCACCGATCGGCATGTGACTGATCGTGGTGATGCCTCTGGGACGGGGTGGTTCGACCCGACCAGCAACCAGTATCGACCCGACCTGCTGGCGCAGGTGACCCCAAACGCAGAGGAATGGCTGGAGAAGCTCCCCGAAGTGGCTGCTCACGACGCACCGGTGGGAACGCTGACATCGGCAGCCGCTGACGAGCTCGGCCTTCCCGGCACCGTCGTCGTTGGGGCCGGAACGGGCGACAACATGGCTGGTGCTCTCGGGCTCGGACTGTCGGCCGGCGATGTTGCGCTGTCTCTCGGAACGTCCGGGACTGTCTACGCCGTCTCGGACACACCGGCTGTCGACCCGTCCGGTGCGGTCGCCGGCTTTGCGGACGCCGTCGGTGGGTTCTTGCCGTTGGTGTGCACGCTGAACGCCACGAAGGTGACGGACACTGTGGCGGCGTGGCTTGGTACAGATGCCGCCGGTTTGGCTGAACTGGCCCTTGCCGCTGACGCCAACGTGGCCGAGCCAGTGCTCGTGCCCTACTTCGATGGCGAGCGCACACCAAATCGACCAGATGCCGCCGGCACCATGGTTGGTCTTCGCACATCAACGTCCCGAGAACAGATCGCTCGGGCAGCTCACGATGGTGTGCTGTGCGGATTGCTCGACGGCCTTGATGCGCTCAAGGCAGTGGGCCCCTCATGCGACGGCACCGTGAACCTCATCGGTGGTGGCGCTCGTTCCGCTGCCTACCGCCAACGCTGCGCCGACCTGCTCGGTGAGCCGATCAACGTGCCAGCAAGTGACGAGACCGTTGCCCTCGGAGCCGCCGTCTTGGCCGCTCGCACGGTGTCGGGTTCGTCTGCCGTTGCAGGCTGGCAGTTGGGGGAAGGCGAGACCATCGAGTCAATGTCTGATGGTGCCGCCGTCCGAGCCGCCTATCAAGAAGCTCGGGGCGAGTCGGCGTAGCGGCTGACAGCCCAACGGTTGCGCAGTAGCGTCGATCTATGGACGTAGGGACGCAACACTTCTTCCCGAGCTACGGCTGGGAGAACATCACTGACGGTCAGGTGTACGCCGACGAGGTTGAACTTGCCCTGATGGCCGAAGACCTCGGCTTCGACGTCGTGTGGGCGGTTGAACACCATTTCGAGGACTATTCGTTCTGCCCCGACAACACCCAACTGCTCACCTACATCGCGGGGAAGACGTCACGCATCGATGTCGGCACTGCGGCCGTGATCATGCCCTGGAACGAGCCAATGCGAGTCGCCGAGAAGGTGGCACTGCTCGACGAACTGTCTGACGGACGAGTGCGATTCGGCATGGGCCGCGGGCTCAGTCGCTATGAGTACGGGCGCATGCGCGGCATCGAGATGTCGGAGTCACGAGAACGGTTCGACGAGGGTTCGGTCATGGTCCTCGATGCCCTTGAGACCGGCGTGATCAAGGGAGATGGTCCGTTCTATCCGCAAGAGCCTGCACCGATTCGACCAGCGCCCAGTCGCTCATTTGCCGGCCGAACCTATGCGGTTGCGTCGTCTGACGACTCGATCGATTCGTGTGCCCGGCTCGGCGCAGCCATGGTCATGTTCGCTGACCGATCGTGGACCCGACGACTGCCGAGTATCGAGCGTTGGCGCGAACTGCACAGCACCTATCACTCCACACCTCCGCCCGTGCCGTTGGTGTGCGATTTTGTGTACTGCCACGAGGACGCTGATGTCGCCAAGCAGCGGGCGCATGACCATCTTTCGATCTATCTCGCAAGCGTGCTCTCACACTACGAAATCATGGGAGACCACTTCGCCGACCTGAAGGGTTACGACGCGTATGCGGCGGCGTCGGGTGCCCTGAACAAGATGGGCGAGTCAGGGTTTCTCGAAGGCTTTCTTGAATCGACTGCGTTCGGCACACCGCAACAGATCATCGACACACTTGCCGAACGTCGCGAACTGATCGGCGACTTCGAGTTTGCGCCTGCGTTCCGGTTTGGCGGCCTTCCTCAAGATCAGGCGAAGGCCAGCATGCAGCTCTTCGCCCAAGAGGTCCTGCCGACGTTGCACAGCTGGGGCTAGTTCTCCCTGGTAGTGGGCCCGGTGGGGATCGAACCCACGACCGAAGGATTATGAGTCCTCTGCTCTAACCGACTGAGCTACAGGCCCGGCGTCAGACACGCACCAATGGGCGCGTCCGAGTCCGCTGGAAACCCTACGCCGCATCGCTTGCCGACTTGCGGAACGGGCGACGATCAGGCGCGACGAGAAAAGAGGCCCGACAACGTCGTGGAGCGGCGGGAACGCGGCTCAGCGGGCACAAAGGTCGGGCTGGTCACTCGCTTCGCATCACCGAGATCGAAGATGGGTCGGCTGGTGCCGTTCTTCGAGCACACCGAAGCCTCGAATCCCGTGCTCAATTCGCCCACTTGACGGCGAATTGCATCGGCCCGCAACAGCGGTACGTTGTCGCCGAGTTTGGCCATTTCACCAACGATGCTGTGCGCTTCCCGTTGTGCCGTAACGGCGTCGGCCGGCAGCAGAGTGGGGGAGATAGGCGGCGTGTGATGTTCCCGAACGGCCTGAGCTGTTTCTGCCCAGTCAGTTGGCTCGACGTTGACGACCACGTGGTTGAGGTCGTTGATCAGCGCCTGCACTGACAGTTCGTGTTCGGTTAACTCGGGCACGCCGTTCTCCCATAGAAAGCGAGTTGATGACCCCGGCGGGATCGAAGCTCTGGTCCGCACATGCGTGTCGTCAGCGGCGGGCGTCCGACACGCTCGTACAGTGTGCCACTTTCCGCGAGGATCGACCACTCGCGGTTCTGCATGTGGTATCCCGAGCGGGATCAGCCGGTGCGACGCCGATGGGTCGCGGGCAATAGGGTGGTGGCATGCTCGCTGTTGGGGACACCGTCGAAGAATTCGAACTCGCTGACCAGCACGGCGCCACCGTCAGCTTGAGTGATTTGCTCTCCGATGGGCCCGCTGTTCTGTACTTCTACATCAAGGCCAAGACGCCTGGTTGAACGCTCGAGTCGAAGCACTTCCGTGATCTGAGCACCGAGTTCGCTGAATTCGGAGCAACGATTGTGGGAGTGAGCAACGACCAGGTTGGTCGTCAACGTGAATTCGACGAAGAGAACGAGCTCAACTTCCCGCTGCTGTCTGACGCCAAGAAGACCGTTGCGAAGCAGTTCGGGGTCAAACGTGCGGGCCCACTTCCGACCAAACGGGCCACGTTCGTGGTCGGCACTGACCGCAAGGTGATCGCTGCCATCACGAGCGAAACCAACATGAACGCTCATGCCGACGACGCTCTTGCCGCGCTGAAGGCCGCAGCGTAAGACAACGCCAAAACTGGTGTTCAGACCAGTTGGTCGTCGACGAGCCAACCCCGTCGTCGAGCCCGGAGTTCATCCAGCGCCTCTCGATACAACGCATCGGCAGCTCGGCCGACTCGTTCATCCAGCGGTGGTTGGCTACGAGGCTCGGGCACGGCCAGTCGTCCAATACGGAACATCGTTGATGAGTTCTTCGAACGCTTTGGGACGCCGTAGCGACCGGTGAGTCGCTCACGCAGGCCGAGAGAGCGTGAGAGTCCGTCGAGCGTCGCATCACGCCGTCGGGTGAGATCGTCGTAGGTGATGATGAACAGGCGATCTGAGTCGCCGACATTGCGAGCGGTTCGACAGACCCGTTCGAGGTCGCTTTGATATCGGCGCAGGGCAGCAACCTGCACCAGCCCTTCTTCGTTCTGTAAACGCGGCAGCGTCTCTTCTGGCCGCCGAAGCATGAGCACCACTTGCGATCGATCATCGCTGGTCAGATCGGTCGAGAGCTCAGCCGAGACGGTCGACGAGACAATCCATGCCGGGTCGAGCTTGTGGGTGGTGCTCCGAAGAGCTCGGAGCTGCGCCCGCCGGCGAAGGTCGTCGGCGCAGGCGATGTCGTTGGGCTCGTGGTCGGCGGCAACTGGCCACACCTCGGGTGCAGAAGCAACGAGCAGTCTGGTGAGGTTCACGCCCGCCCATGGATGCCCGATAATGAACAGCATCCGGGTCTGCTCGGTCGGACCAGGGCCAGCGATGCGTTGCGCGACCGGAGCTGTGGCGTGGGCGATGTGTTTTTCGAGTCTTCGCCGTGTTGGCCCAGAGACGGACCGGGAGACGAACTGATGAGTCCCCATCTGCCAAGCGTGACAAACGGCACGGTCGAACGGAAGGGGTCAATCGGGCCTTCCTATGAGCCAAAAGGCTCAGTTCGTCGCGACGGTGGCAATTCCTTCGATGAGTTCGTCGATCTCTGGATCGGTGATGATGAGCGGCGGGCACATCAACAACGCTTCGCCGACCCCTCGCATGATGAGCCCCATGCCGTACAGCTCGTTGCGCAGCGGAATGGCGTCTCGTCCAATCTCAGCAGCCCACAGGCCGCCGACGCCGCGGAAGCCCGCGATCGTCCCGTCCGCCTTGAGCGCCGTGAGGCCTTCAGTAAAACGCGACGCGAGGTGGTGAGCTCGGTCCACCAAGCCCTCTTCCTCGATGAGGTTGATGTTGGCGAGCCCGGCAGCACACGAAGCGGGGTGGCCGCTGTAGGTGTATCCAGTACGAAGCAGCAGATCGGGATCTTCCAACTCATCAGCAACGTTTCGGCCGACGATCACACCAGACAGCGGTAGGTAGCCAGAAGACACGCCCTTGGCGAAGGTCATCAAGTCGGGCACGACTCCATAGGTCTGTGATCCAAACCACGAACCGGTCCGACCAAAGCCGCAAATCACCTCGTCAGCAATCATGAGGGCACCATGCTGATCGCAGAGCCGACGGATGCCTTCGAGATAGCCGTCGGCTGGGGGGAAGATGCCGCCTGCTCCCTGGACGGGTTCGCTCACCACCGCAGCGATGCGGTCGCCGTGATCGGCGAAGATCTTGGCCATCGACTCGATGTCGTCGCCGTCAGCCTCCATGAAGTGGGGGACGAGATCGCCCCAGCCCTCGCGGTTTGGCTCAATGCCCTGCGCCGTGGTGCCACCAAAGTTGGTGCCGTGATAGCCCCTGGTGCGGCGAACGATGATCTGGCGTGACCCGTCGCTCCGCCGTTGTTGCACAAGACGGGCGATCTTCAGTGCGGTGTCGATGGCTTCTGAGCCCGAACAACCGAGGAACACTCGGCCGTCGGGATGGGGCGAGATCGACGCGATTTTGTCCGCTACTTGAATGGCGGCATCGTTGGTGAACGGGTCGAAGGTGTTGTAGGTGGCCAGCTGATCCATCTGCGCTGAGATGGCGTCGATGATCGGCCGACGATTGTGGCCGACCTGGCAATACCAAAGGCTCGCCATGCCGTCGATATACCGCTTGCCATGCTCGTCGAACAACTCTGAGCCTTCGGCCCGAACGATCTTGATGAACTCCGACTCAGGCTTCGATGCATTCGAGAATGGGTGAAGGAGCGCGTGCGTCGCGGTTGCCGTTGCTGGTGCCATCTCGGAACGTTAGCCACCAAATGACTTTTGGGCGAGAAGCAACCGCGCCACTTCCATCCCTCGGCTGGTGCCGTGCTTGACGAAATTGATGGTCAAGATCACGCTCGTATAGGACGATCACTGACCTGTGACGACGATTCGAGAGGGAAGATTGCGAGGCCTGCTGTTGGCAGCGGTCGTTCCGGTATCGGTCGCCTTCTCATCGAGCCCAGCTGCTGAGGCTGCGGCTGCGGCTGACGGGGACGCACAGGTCGATAGTTCTGCGGCTGGCTTACTGGTCTTCGCCCCGCTCGCTGTTGGTGCGGCGCTGATTGTCAGCCTCGTGCTCGTCCGCCGTCAGCAACGCAAAGAACGTCGTCACCTCGTCAAGATGCTGCTCACCGACGGGCTCACCGGCTTGTCGAATCGTCGTCGCCTCGACAACGACCTCGACGGTTGTGCGGAGGCCACGGTGCCAATCGCCGTCGCCATGATCGACATTGACCGTTTCAAGCAACTGAACGATCGCCAAGGTCACGTCATCGGAGACCTGGTGCTCCGACGGGTCGCTGAGGGAATCGCATCAAAGGTGCGTTCGACCGATGTGGTCTATCGCTACGGGGGCGAAGAGTTCTGTGTGTTGCTGCCTGGTGCCAGCGAAGAGAACGCACGCCTTGTCATCGAGCGGGTGCGGGCGCATGTCGAAACACTCGACTTCAGCGACATCGGCGAATCCGTGACGGTGTCGGCCGGGGTGGCCTGCGGGCCGGGCCAAGCCGCACGCGAGTTTCTCGACGAGGCGGACCGAGCATTGTTCTCAGCCAAGGACGCTGGCCGCAATCGTGTCTTTGTGGCCTCCGCCTCGGACTAGACGGCACCGCCAAATGGCAAACGCCGCTCGAGGGTCAGCGCCAGCGAGCCGGCGACGGGCCCGTGTGATCTAGGAGCTACACGACAGCGTTGAACACCCGGGGCGAGAGCGGGCCCACTCTGGCCGTTTCGCCGCCCACTCCTCATACTCGGGCTGCTCGTCGTAGGGGTGGCGCAGCATCTCCAACAGTTCGACCACCATTGAGTGATCGCCGGCGTCGCTCTTGTCGATCGCAAGCTGCGCCAGATAGTTGCGAATCACATACTTCGGGTTGACGGCGTTCATGGCCGCTCGACGTTCATCGTCGGGTCTGGCGTCATCGGCGAGGTCGTCGAGCCACTGTCGAATCCACGTGGCTGTTTGCGCCTTTGTGTCAGCGTCGATGTTGTCCGGGGTGTAGTAGGCATCGGCGACCGCGTCGACAAGCTCATCGTCCGACTTGGTTTGTGAGCCGGATGCGATCTCGGCGAGGCGGCGGAAGAAGATGGTGAAGTCGGTCTCGGTCAGCTGCAGGATGCGGAGGAGTTCGCCGATGAGCTCGTCGGCATCGTCGGTGTCGCGGCCGGTTTCGTCTCCGTGGAGGAGGCCGAGCTTGCTCAACATCATCGACCGGTGCGCAGCGGAGTAGTGCTCGACGAAGCCGTCGATTGCGTTCTGCAGGGGCTCGACGTCGTCGAGGAGCGGAACGAGCGCGTTGGCGAGCTGGGCCAGATTCCAGTACGCAATCTGCGGTTGGTTGGCGAAGCGGTAACGGCGGTGGCCGAAGTCGGTGGTGTTTGGGGTCCAGTTGGGATCGAAGTCGTCGACCCATCCGTAGGGTCCGTAGTCGATCGTCAGCCCGAGGATTGACATGTTGTCGGTGTTCATCACGCCGTGAACAAACCCGACTCGCATCCAGTGAACGATCATGTCGGCGGTCCGCACGGCAATCTCGTTGAACCACTGGGCGTAGGTGTCGGCCGTTGGTGCTTCGGCGTTGGGGAGGTGTGCGAAGTCGTGCCGGATGGTGAAGTCGGCGAGCTGCTTGAGTGTGTCGAGATCGCCGCGGGAGGCGAAGATCTCGAAGTTGCCGAACCGTACGAACGATGGTGCAACCCGGCAGACAACGGCGCCGTGTTCGGGTGCCGCATTGCCGTCGTAGAACATGTCGCGAACGACCTTGTCGCCGGTCGTGATGAGGCTGAGCGCTCGGGTCGTTGGCACGCCGAGGTGGTGCATGGCCTCGCTGCAGAGGAACTCGCGAATCGAGGAGCGAAGGACGGCCATGCCGTCGGCTGTTCGTGAGTAGGGCGTTGGGCCTGCACCCTTGAGCTGCAGCGTTTGATGGCCGCCGTCTGGCGTCTCGATCTCGCCAAGGGCGATGGCGCGGCCGTCGCCGAGCTGCCCGGCCCAGTTGCCGAACTGGTGCCCGCCGTAACACATGGCGAATGGGTCCATGCCGTCGAGTTGCTGGTTGCCGGCAAAGACCGAGACGAACTCGCCGACGTTGGCATCGGTGGTCGGGTCGCTGATCCCGAGGTCGTTTGCTACCTCGGCCGAGTGAGCAACAAGCTCCGGAGCACTGGCCTCTAGCGGGGCAACACGAGAGAAGCAGGCGCCCTGTACTTGCCGCCGTTGGTTGACCTCGATCGGGTCGGCCGGCAATTCGGTGGTGAATCGATTGGTGAATGTCAGGTCGAGTGCGATGACACGAAAGTGTACGGGTTCGAGTGTTGTCGTCTGGCACCGGCACCGCAGGTGTACTCGGTAAAGATGGCGGATTAGGTTGATCTCATGCCGCTGCACCACGTTGCATACGCCACGAGAGATGTCGAAGCGACGACGCACTTCTACGAGAATCTGATGGGGTTCCCACTGGTTCACACTGAGGTGCAGGCGCTTGGCGAGAGTTGGATCCGGCACGTCTTCTACGACATTGGCGATGACGAGTGCATTGCCTTCTTCCAGTTTCAAGGCGTTGGTGAAAAGCCGGAGTGGACCACCGATGTGTCCGATGGTGTCGGCCTGCCGGTGTGGGTCAACCACTGCGCCTTCAGAGCGACGGCAGAGAAGCAGGAAGAAGTGCGGGCCAAGATGACCGCCGAAGGCATCGAGCCGATCATGGAGCAGGACCACGGGTGGTGTCACTCGCTCTACTACGCCGACCCCAACGGGATCATGGTCGAACTGTGCCGAGACACCCCTGGCTTCGAGCCCGACCCAGCCGAGGCCAAGCGCCTTCTCACCACCGACCCATTGGCCTAATCTGCCGAGTCCTTGCCACGAGCGTTTCGGCGCCCC